>NSIF01000015.1 GCA_002737665.1 Flavobacteriales bacterium
AATTGGAATTCATTTTCTATATCGCCAAATTCGCAATTTGCGTATGTAATTGATTGGAATGGAAACGGAAGAATCGCTCGCTTAGATCTTCATGCTATGAATTGGGTGCAAACTTACCAAGGCAGTCAGCTTTATATTTGGTCACATGGTTCCAATATTAGTCCAGATGGAAATACTTTATATGTCTGCCCAACGGTTGGAAATTTTATTTATAAAATTGACATTAGCACACCACAACTGCCAAGCGACAATCATATAATCATAAATGGAGATGGTTTTGAAACTACTGTTGCTCATACAGAAGACCCGCACGAATTAACATTCAGCCCTGACGGAACAAAATATTTTGTGACTTGCTCTTGGTCAAATACAGTTCGTGTTATGGATGCAACAACTGATCAGTTGATAGCAACAATTCCTGTTGGGGGCACACCGCAAGAAATGTCAGTTTCACAAGACCCTAATACACCTTACATATATGTTACTTGTATGGAAGATACCGTAACTTACCAAGGAAATCGCGGATCTGTTTCAGTGCTCAATTGGCAAACAAATACTTTTGTTTGTTCAGTAAATACAGGATGGCAACCTCACGGCATTGCAGTAAACGATGATAAAAAAACTGTTTTAGTATCGCACAGAAACATTATGTTGGGGGGGCCAGCTCCACATCATAGTACAAGCTGTGTTGGAAGAAACGGCTATTTTACATTGATAGATATGAACACCAATCAGCTTGTTCCAAGTAGTAAGACAGAATTGACAGTAGATCCATACAGTGCAATTTACCGATGAAAAATAGGAAGAAAAATTGTGAAACATAGGAAGTGAATAGTCTACTCATGTGTTTGCTTTGGATCGTTTTTACTATCTTTATATCTTAAATTTTTATCCTATGAAGAAACACTGCATTTTATTCTGCTTTCTACTTTTTTCATTTCATGGGTTTTCGCAACAGCACTCTGAAGGAACTTTACAAAACTACGACCCCGGTCATACCGAATGCCTTTCTGATTCATTTCGTCAGGTCATAAAAGCAGAAATAAATTCAACCATTTTGTCATTAAGGAATCAGAACATTATTCCACCGCATTATTCTTCTACTCCTGTTCAATTCGATTGGCCTTTGCGTTTGCGTCCAGGCTTGGTAGATTACGGATATCATTCCATTTCAGGTGGGGTCGATCATAATCCGGCTTACCCAAATCAATTATTGGATTATAATTGCGGGGCTCTTACCTACGATACCCCAAGCGGATACAATCATGCTGGAACCGATTTTTTTCTTTGGCCCTTTGATTGGAATAAAATGGATAGTGGTGATGTAGAAATTGTTGCTGCGGCAGCAGGAACAATCACGTATAAGTCGGACGGAAATTTTGATCGAAGCTGCGGGACAAATAATAATTATTGGAACTCAGTGACCGTGCAGCATGCGGATGGATCGGAGGTTTGGTACGGACACATGAAGAAATTTTCACTCACCACAAAAAATGTGGGGCAAACAGTTGCGATGGGTGAATACTTAGGAAAAGTGGGGAGCTCAGGAAATTCAACCGGACCACATTTACATTTGGAAGTGTATGATTCATTGTTTAACCTCATTGATCCTTTTCAAGGCGCATGCAATAGTTTTAATTCAAATTCCTGGTGGATCTCGCAACGTCCGTATATAGATGCGGGCATCAATCATACAGCAACAAATTTCAAACCGCCTCAATGGCAGAACTGCCCTTTAGAGCACATTAAAAATGAACGCGATTATTACACCAATACCGATACTATTTATTTAATTAATTACATGCGTTTTCTATCTACAGGTGATTCTTCAACCATTACTATTTACCGTCCCGATAATTCAGTTTGGGGTAATTGGGTTTGGAATACTACCTGGCCAAACTATACTGCTGCATGGGTATATTGGTGGATGATACCCGGAGCTTCGGAACCGAGTGGGCAATGGAAATTTGAAACTATTTATAAGAATCAAACTTACTTTCATTATTTCTGGTTAGGTCCGGCAGGAATTCAGAATGCCTCGACTTCACTCAACATGACATCGGTTGTGTATCCGAATCCAACTACAGGCGAATTTACGATCGGTCTGGTGGATCAAACCATCAATTTCTCGAATGAGAAAGTGGAATTGAAAATTACCGATGTGCTTGGAAATATTATTTTGGAAAAGATTCTTACAAATAATAAAACAGAAATTAAGTTGCCAGAAATTTCTTCCGGAACATATTTTTATGTCATTTCAAATGCAGAAACAAAAATTGCGATCGGAAAATTTACCGTTAAATAGACCATCCTCAAAAATCAACACACCTTACTCAATACTAATTGAGGAAAACAAAAGAGTAAGTTGCGGGGAAATACCAGGATTGAAATTGATAGCTGCTTGCAAAAAATTGATGAAAAACAATAAACTTGTTCCAAGCAATAAGTCAGAATTCACCATAAATCCTAACAGGGTAATCTATAGATAATGACAGAAAAGAAACATGCTCTTATTATTTTTGACGGAATTTGTAACCTATGTAACAATTGGGTAAATTTTATAATTCGTAACGATAAAAAAGATTATTTTCGTTTTACTACACTACAATCAGAAAATGAAAAAAAAAAAATCTAGCAAATTATAATATTCATCAATATAATTTTGATAGTGTTTTTTTAATAGAAAACAACAAAATCTACATTCAATCCACGGCCGCCTTACGAATTACTAAAAAACTAGGTGGCCTATGGCCGCTAATGTATCTGTTTATAATAATACCCCCTTTTATCAGAAATAAAATTTACCAAATCATAGCCAAAAATCGTTACAAATGGTGGGGAAAAAGGGATTCCTGCACGGTTCCTGATGGAGCAAACCTAGAAAAGTTTTTATAACTATTAGCCTGTAATTTGATGACCAATCTTAATTTTCAAATGAAAAAATAATAATTTAAACGCTCAATTTTTAACGAATCAATTGAAATTACCTAAGTTTATTTTTGCCTAATAAATAAAACATGAAAAATTTAATCCCGATATTCCTATTCATAGGAATTAACGCATTTGCACAAAATGAATCATTAACAGTTAAGAAAATAGTTCTTGACAATGGTTTTACTGTATTATTAAACCAAGATCCAAACGCGAAAGACGTTTACGGAGCTGTAGTTGTAAAAGCGGGAAGTAAAAATGACCCTGCCGATGCAACCGGAATGGCTCATTATTTAGAACATTTATTATTCAAAGGAACTACGAATTTTGGAACAACAGATTACGTGAAGGAAAAACCATATATGGATTCGATCATTTTTTATTATGACCTATTGGGTAAAACGAAAGACGAAGCTGCAAGAACTAATATTCAACAATTAATTAATTTACAAAGCATTGAACAAGCGAAATACGGAAAGCCAACAGAATTTGATAAATTAATTAAAAGTATAGGAGGAACAAACCTGAATGCATTTACAGCAAATGACATGACCGTTTACCATAATGAATTCCCTGGAAACCAAATAGACAAATGGCTAGAATTGTATTCAAACAGATTTCAAAATCCAGTTTTTAGATCTTTCCAATCTGAATTAGAAGTTGTTTACGAAGAAAAAAACAGAGGAATGGACAGTCCCTTTCAAAAAGTAATTGAAGAATTACACGAGCAATTATTTAAAACACATCCCTATGGAACCCAAAGTACAATAGGAACAACAGAACATTTGAAAAATCCATCCTTAACTAAAATGTATGCTTATTTCAATACCTATTATGTTGCGAACAACATGGCATTGGTGCTATCAGGTAATTTTGACATGGAAAAAACAATTCCGATTATCATTGAAAAGTTTTCTAAACTTAGGTCAGCGCCAGTACCTACATTTCCTAATTATGCAAGTAGTAAATTTGATAAAAAAGAATTAATTGAAGTAAAATACACACCTATTAAAGTTGGGCTACTTGGTTATAAAACCTTTGCAAAAGGAAACAAAGATGAAATAGCTTTTGACATCTGTTCAAGTTTATTGCAAAACGAATCCGAAACAGGATTTTTAAATAAATTAGTTTTGAATGGAGACATAATGCAATCCGGTAAATTTCCTTTACCGTATAACGATGACGGTGCGCTCATCCTATATTACATTCCAAAATTAGTTGGACAATCATTTACAGAAGCAGAAACATTGATTCTAAATGCAATTGAGAAAATTAAAAAAGGAGATTTTACAGACAATGATTTAACAATCATAAAACAAGAGATTTCAAGACAAAGACAACAAGGATTGGAAAGTGTTGAAAACAGAGTCATGAATTTAGCGCAAATTTTCAGCGAAGGTTCTACTTGGGAAGACTATTTAAGTCAAGTAAAAGAAATTGAAAAAATAACGAAAGAAGATATTGTCAGAGTTGCCAACACATACTTTATTGAAAACTATTTAGTCTACCGTTCTTCAATGGGATTTCCAAAGAAAGAAACAATGCAAAAGCCAGGCTATAAAGCTGTAATTGCAAAACAGACTAAAGATTCTGAATACGCTAAAAAATTCATTGAATCAATAACGCCAAATGATTCCCCAAGAATTCTAGATTACAGCAATGATGCTAAATTGATACAAATAAACCCAAGCACTAAATTGTATATAACAACGAACCCTACAAATGATATTTTTTCATTAAACATTGAGCGAATGATCGGAAAGGATTCGATTAAAAATTTAGACATCGCCAGTTACTTGTTTAATCAATTTTATACAAAAAGTTTCTCAAGAGATCAATTAAAAGAACAATTTGCATTGTTAGGAATAACGTATTACGCTTATGTGCTAGATTCCAGATTCAATGTATTTTTTACAGGACTAGAAAACAATTTAGAAAAAGGGCTACCCTTAATGAAAGCATTGATGTATGAGCCTTTGGTTGATGAAAAATCGATAGAAAGTATAAAAGAACAAATGTTATCTCAAAGAAAATCAGAAGAGAAAGAGCCAAGTGAAATGGGTAGAATGCTTTTAAATTATGCTCGCTTTGGGAAAGACTCTGAAAACCTAAGACGCTTATCAAGCAAACAAATAAAAGCATTGAAAAGCCAAGATGTGCTGACAGAATACAAAAAAATATATGCTTATAATACCAATATTCATTTTGTAGGAAAAACACCCGCTGACAAAATAGAACTAATGCTATTTACAGTTTTTCCTAAAGAAAATACAACTAGAAAAGTAGAATTAGCAGATAAGAAAACAAAAGCAATTACAAAAAATATTATTTATTTAATTAACGACGAAAATGCAGTTCAAAGTCAAGTTTACTTTTTGATCAATACACCCAATTTTTCTGGAAACACAGCTGACAAAGTAAATGCTGAAGCTTTCAATCAATATTTGAGTGAAGGGTTTTCTGGCATACTCATGCAAGAAATCAGAGAATATAGATCTTTGGCTTATGCAACAGGGGGCGCATTCATTAACCCAATTGGGAAAAATAACCCAGGTGTTTTTTATGCCTATGTTGGATGTCAAGCTGATAAAACAAATGATGCCGTTGCCGTATTGGATAGTATTGTGAAGCACATGCCCTTGAAACCTGATAGAATTGACATGATTAAATCTGGAATGATTAATTCAATATCATCTAACTTCCCTGACTTCAGAAATATTTCAAGTTCAATCGAAAGTGGAAAACAATTAGGAAATTTACAATCTCCACTGGTAGAAGAATATAAATTATATAAAACTTTAACGTTTGACGATATTATTAAATTTTACGAACCAAACATTCAAAATCAGCCAAGAATTATTACAATTTATGGTGACTTAAAGAAAATGAATAAAAAGAAGTTGGCTAATTACGGTGAAATTGTCGAATTAAAATTGAAAGATATCAAAACGAAATAAGCAATAAAACATCAACCATTTAGCGCTGTAAAGAATTAAATTCTTTCGAAATAAGCAACTATTTTTTTGGACGAAAATTATTTTCGTTTTTAAATATTAATAAAAAACTCGAAAGAAATAAATTAGCTGTTTTTCTTCATGGTATCCAAAACAGTCATAACCTCTTTAACTGCAACGGCAGAATCGTTGAGTAATTTTTTCTCTTCTGCATTTAGTTGTAATTCAATTATCCGCTCAATTCCATTCTTACCTAAAATCACTGGAACTCCGAGATAAATATCTTTCATACCATATTCTCCTTTTAGCAATGCACAAACAGGGAATATTCTTTTTTGGTCTCTAACAATTGCTTCTACCATTTGGGCAGCAGCAGCACCAGGGGCGTACCAAGCTGATGTACCTAGCAAATTCACAATTTCGCCGCCACCTTTTTTAGTACGATCAATAATTCCATCCAATTTTTCTTTTGAAATCAACTCCGTAACTGGTATGCCACCAACAGTAGTGTAACGCGGTAGTGGAACCATTGTATCTCCATGCCCACCCATCAAAACTGCCTGAATATCTTTTGGTGAACAATTTAATTCTTCTGCAAGGAAAGCTCGGTAACGAGCAGTGTCTAAAATACCTGCCATACCAAAAACACGACTCGAATCAATTTTAGCAGTTAGGTATGCGCAATACGTCATTACATCTAACGGATTTGAAACAATGATAATAATAGCGTTGGGTGAGTGTTGGATGATATTTTCAGTAACCGATTTTACAATAGCAGCATTCGTTGAAATTAAATCATCACGACTCATTCCTGGTTTGCGAGGAAGACCAGATGTAATGACCACTACATCAGAATTTGCTGTTTTCGAATAGTCGCCTGTCGAACCTATTAACCGCGTATCAGAAAGATTGATGGGAGATGTTTGCCAAATGTCAAGTGCTTTCCCTTCAGCAAAATTTGGTTTTATATCTACTAGAACTAATTCGTTACAAAGTTCTTTACGTGCAATTACATCGGCACAAGTTGCGCCAACATTTCCAGCTCCTACTACTGTTACTTTCATGTTTTTTATTTATTATTTATTAAAAATTAGATGCTTTTAAGAATCGAGTTCAAAAATATAAATTGCAGGGCATCAAACAAACATATTTCAAATTTTTCTTTCTATTCTTTTCAACTATTTATAAAAATCCAATTCTGAGAATTTATTAACATAAACTAAAGATTCCACTAAAATTAGTTTGGAATAACATTATTTAAGCAAGATTCAACTATTTGAAGATTTTTGATAGAACTATTTTTGCATACAGCTAATTTATCGTATTTTTGATAATTATAAAATTCATCAATGCGCAAGAAAATTACATCCTATTTTGTTTTTTTTATTGTCCTTTCAGTTTGCCCCTTTTTAGCAATTGGTCAGCCTACAACAGTATGCCCTAATAATGCAGGTGTAGACCAAACGCTTTGTGCACCAAACTGCGCCACACTAACAGGGACTTTTGTGAATGTCTACGCAACAAATACTTATGCCATTTCTACAATACCATATGCTCCCGATCCCTACAATGTAGGGACCTCCGTTTTTTTACAGGATGACCAATGGTCACAAATAATTAATCTCCCTTTTTCGTTTTGTTTTTATGGAAATAATTATACGACTTGTATGATTGGTTCAAATGGAATGCTGTCATTTAGTGTAAACGGTGCGGGGGGATATTGCCAATGGCCTATTGGAGCACCAGTACCAACTAATCAAAATCCTATGAACACGGTAATGGGACCTTGGCAAGATTTATATCCACCTGCAGGTGGAACAATAAAATACACAACCTACGGAACAACACCATGCAGAAGATTCGTTGTCAGCTGGTACCAACTACCTATGTATGCTTGCACATCTACATTGTGTACCCAACAAATTACAATATACGAAACCACAAATATTATTGATAATTTTATTCAAACGAAACCCACTTGTGGTTGGAATAGTGGCAGAGCAATTGAGGCTATTCACAATATAAATGGCACAGCCGCAATGGTTGTTGCTGGAAGGAATTCCCCAACAATTTGGACAACAACAAACGATGGGAAAAGATATTCACCAACTGGAACAAGCACATGTACGCTTGCTTGGTACCAAGGAGTAAATTTACTCTCAAGTTCTGCTTCAGTAGTGGTGTGCCCAACAACTACTACCACTTACACATTTCAAGCAATTTATACAAATTGTAACAATGTACCAGTAACCTTAAGCGACCAAGTTGTTGTCAATGTAAACAGCCTACCGACAACAGCAGGTCCCGATCAAAATATCTGTATTGGTGCATGCGTCAATCTTACAGGGGTAGCTGCTGGAGCTACAAGCTTCGCTTGGACTACATTACCCGGAAATACAAATGTTGGAAATACAGCAACCATCAATGTTTGCCCTGTAACAACAACAACCTATGTTGTCACATCCGTAGGACCGACTTGCACAGGTGCCGACACGGTAACTATTAACGTTACAGCAGCAATTATCTTAAGTGCATCACAAACTAATATCAATTGTTTTGGCCAATGTATTGGCTCTGCAACTGTTGTTGCTACAGGAGGTAATGGTACTTTTACTTATTTATGGACTCCCTCGGGTGGAACCGCAGCTACAGCATCTAATCTCTGTGCGGGAACATATACTTGTACGGTAACGTCGGGGCCTGCAAATTGTACTGCAACACAAACTTTTACCATTACCCAACCTCTAGCATTTACTGCAACACAAACGCAAGTAAATATTTTGTGTAGTAACGCCTGCACTGGAACAGCAACAGTTATACCTTCGGGCGGCGTGGGACCTTACTCCTACTTGTGGAGTCCTTCAGGTGGAACTAATGCCAGTGCAACGCTGCTCTGCGCAGGTACATATACGTGTACAATTACAGATGCAAACAATTGTGTATTGACAAAAATTTTTACATTTATTAATCCAATAATTATTACTGCAACACAATCCCAAATAAACTTAATGTGTAACGCTATCTGCAACGGCAGTGCTACAGTTGTTGCAGCAGGGGGAACTGGAATTTACACTTACTCCTGGTCGCCTTCAGGCGGAAATAATGCAACAGCAACAAACTTGTGTGCTGGAAACTATACCTGTACAATTACAGACTCCAACGGTTGTTCAAGAACCCAATCATTTATTATAACACAACCACCAGCACTTACTGCAACACAATCACAAATAAATTTAATTTGCAACGCCGTCTGCAACGGCAGTGCTTCCGTCGTGGTTTCAGGAGGCACAGGACCTTACACATATGCATGGACACCTTCGGGGGGAAACGCTGCGGCGGCCTCTAATTTGTGTGCAGGGAATTACACCTGCATAATTACTGATGCTAATAATTGTGCTTTAATAAAAACCTTTATTATTACGCAACCGCCTGCATTAACGGCAACGCAAACACAAATTAATATAACATGTAATTCTAATTGTAATGGAAGCGCAACGGCAATCGTTTCAGGAGGAACAGGTCCTTATACCTATACTTGGGCACCCTCAGGAGGAAACACAGCTACGGCATCGAGCTTGTGTGCTGGAACTTATACATGCACCATCACAGATGCTAATAGTTGCTCTATAACACAATCATTTAATATTACACAACCAAATACTCTTGTAGCAACCCAATCGCAAATCAATTTAACATGCAACGCTGTTTGTAGTGGAAGTGCTACTGTTGTCGCTACTGGGGGAACAGGAGTTTATACCTATGCGTGGGCACCTTCAGGTGGAAACGCAGCCACGGCGTCAAATTTATGTGCAGGAACTTATACTTGTACAATTACAGATGCAAATAATTGCTTTACCACACAATCATTTATCATAACACAACCTCCCGTATTAACCGCTACCCAATTGCATATTAATTTAATTTGTAATTCAATTTGCAATGGAATTGCAACCGTATTTGCTTCAGGGGGAACAGGGATTTATACTTATGCCTGGTCGCCATCAGGAGGAAATGCAGCCACAGCATCTAATTTATGTATGGGAACATACACCTGCACAATTACGGATGCCAATAATTGTTCTATAACACAATCATTCAATATCACACAACCTCCCGTTTTAACCGCCACTCAATCGCATGTCAATTTAATTTGTAATTCAATTTGTAATGGGACTGCAACCGTATTCGCCAGTGGAGGGACAGGAATTTATACTTATGCGTGGTTACCTTCGGGAGGAAACGCTGCAACAGCTGCGAATTTGTGTGCCGGAACATATACTTGTACCATTACCGACGCTAATAACTGCTCTTTAACTCAATCTTTTAACATTACACAGCCACCCGCTTTAACCGCTACCCAATCGCAAGTCAATTTACTTTGTAACGCTGTTTGCATAGGAACAGCAACTGTAGTTGTAAGCGGTGGAACTGGAATATACAACTATACTTGGACACCTTCTGGAGGAAATGCTGCAACTGCTATCAATTTATGTATCGGAACATATACTTGCACCATTACAGATGCCAACAATTGTTCCCTAACACAAACATTTAATATCACACAACCTTCTTCACTAACAGCTACACAATCACAACTAAATGTGACGTGTAATTCAGTTTGTAACGCAAGCGCAACGGTCAATGCTTCAGGAGGCACAGGGGTTTATACTTATTTATGGGCACCTTCAGGTGGTAACACAGCCAATGCAACAAATCTATGTTCAGGAACATATACTTGTACCATTACAGATGCAAGCAATTGTTCAATAACACAATCTTTTAACATTACACAGCCATCCGTTCTAACTGCCGCTCAAACCCAAGTAAATTTAATTTGCAACGCAATCTGTAATGGAAGTGCTACCGTTGCCGCTATTGGAGGCACAGGAGTTTATACTTACAATTGGATGCCGTCGGGAGGCAACAACGCAACAGCAATAAATTTATGTGCCGGAACATACACGTGCACCATCACAGATGCTAACAGTTGTTCTATAACACAATCATTCAACATTACCCAACCTTCCGTTTTAACTGCTACACAATCACAGGTTGATTTACTTTGCAATTCAATTTGCAATGGAAGTGCATCCGTTATCGCTAGCGGAGGAACAGGCGTTTATTCATATACCTGGGCTCCATCAGGAGGAAATACGGCAACAGCCACAAATTTATGTGTTGGGACATATACTTGCACGATTACAGATGCTAACAACTGTACAATAACTCAATCGTTTAACATTACACAGCCGCCTGCACTAACGGCTACAGCAACACAAGTAAATGTAACCTGCAATGCGCTGTGCAATGCGAGCGCTACTGTATTGGCTATTGGAGGTACGGGGATTTGCAGTTACGCTTGGTCTCCAGCTGGAGGGAATACTGCAACAGCTTCTAATTTATGTGCTGGCAATTACACTTGTACAATTACAGATGCCAACAATTGTTTTATTACACAACCATTTATTATTACACAACCAACCTTACTCACAATTACCGCAAGCGCACTACCCTCTTTTTCCTGCACTGGCGATACGGTTCAATTAAGCGCTAACGCAGTTGGTGGAACACCCAACCTAAATGTTGTTTGGATGCCTGGAACATTGATTGGCTCATCACAAAATATTATACCTACAACCTCTTCCACCTATACAGCAACAGTTACAGATGCTAACGGTTGCATCGCGTCCACAACAATAAGTGTTTCCGTATATCCGACTCCAACACCGCAACTTACCGCTAGTGTAACTTCGGGTTGTTCGCCTGTTTGCGTCAACTTCAGCGATTCTTCATTCATTGCCCCTCCTTCAATAATTAATTCATGGTTTTGGGATTTTGGAGATGGAAACACATCTACTTTACAAAATCCATCTCATTGCTATAATACAGCAGGAATCTACACAGTGTACCTAGAGGTGAAATCTGCAAATGGCTGTATAAATTCAGTCACCTTTACAAACTATATAAATGTTTTTCAAATTCCTGTAGCTGACTTCACAGCTTCGCCACAACCCACAACAATACTTGAACCTACAATTTATTTTACCGATAACTCCGCAGGTGCAGCTTTTTGGAGTTGGAGTTTTGGCGATTTGAACAACTCAACTGCTACAATTCAAAACCCGTCATTTTTATATCCAATTGAAAATTGCTACGACGTTACACTATCAGTTCAAAGCATTAATGGATGCACGGACTCCGCCTCAATGGAAGTGTGTATAAGACCAGACGCTATTTTATACTTACCAAATGCATTTACTCCTAACCAAGATGGTTTAAACGAACTATTTCTTCCTTCCTATATCGGCATTGATCCAGATCGATTTGAAATGTGGATTTTTGACAGGTGGGGAAATCTAATTTATTTTACAGACGACCTGTTGAGAGGATGGGACGGACGCGTTCAAGGTAAACCAGAAATTTGTCCCATAGGAACTTATGTTTGGAAAATAAATTGCAGGGGTTTACAAGACCAATATTTTCAAAAAATAGGTCGTGTTTCTCTTATAAAATAAATAAACTTTCCAACAAAATCAAATTATATTTGAACAGACTTTAACAGCTATAAAATTTTATGATAACTCGATTATTTTTTGCAATTTCTTTTCTCTTGATGACAATTTACGCAACCGCTCAACCTGCAATTGCATGGGAAAGAAGATACAACGGTACTCCAGATTTATCAGACGAGGCTGTTTCAATTGCAGTAGATGCTGCTGGAAATTCTTATGTAACAGGTTCTGCATTTGCACCCAATGGTACTCTTGATATTGTAACAATCAAGTACAGCCCTGGCGGTCAACAAATGTGGTTAGAAAGTTACAACGGAACAGGAAACGGAAATGACCAAGGCGCTGAACTTGTTCTTGACAATGCAGGAAATGTATATGTAACTGGCTACAGTAATAATCTCAATTCTTTCAATGATGTTACAACAATAAAATACAATAATAGCGGCGTTTTACAATGGGTTTCCTTTCACAATGGATCCTCTAACAATTACGACCAAGGGAATGCGCTTCAGGTGGATGCAAATGGAAATGTCTATGTAGTTGGATATGAAACTACTTCGAACTATACCTATGATTTTGTAACAATAAAATACAATTCCTTAGGCATTCAACAATGGCTGCAAACTTATAATGGACCAGGAAATTTTAATGATGAGGGAAAGGATATTGGTATAGATGCAAATGGAAATGTGTACGTTACAGGATACTCGGACACGCTTGTCAATACACAACCGAACGAAGATATAGTTCTATTAAAATACAACAATTCTGGTGCATTTCAGTGGAGAAAAGTTTACGATGGTCCTGGCCATAGTTATGAATGGTCAAAAAAACTTACTATTGACAGAAATAACAACATCCTCGTCGTTGGTTATGGATGGACAGCATCGGCCAACGGAAATGACTACATTATTCTTAAATGGAGTCCTTCAGGAAACTTCCAGTGGATCAGATCCTACAATTACGGAACCAATACATTTGAAAACCCAGCCGATATTATTACAGATTCACTAAACAATGTAATTGTAACCGGACAAGGAATTACCTCATCCTCGTCGGCAACAAATGATTATTTAACTGTAAAATACAATTCGTCTGGCACCTTTCAATGGGCGAGCAGATACAATGGGCCTGCAAATAATGATGACCGGGGTACGGCATTGGCACTTGATGACTCTTTGAATATTTTCGTAACCGGATTTAGTAAAGGAACGGGCACATTATATGATTGTGCGACTGTAAAATATGACCCTTCTGGAAATCAAATTTATGCCTTACGTTACAATAATGCGAATGCAAATAAGGATGACATGGGCAATGCTATAGCTGTAAGAAATGGAGACATTTATGTAACTGGGAAAAGCGCAAATTTATCGAATGATGATTACATCACCCTTAGGTATAGCTATTCGGCTGTAGGTATAGCTGAAAATGGGTTTGAAATTGAAAATCTACTCTATATTTATCCAAACCCTTCAAAAGGTGAAAATATATCTGTTTTATTTCCTGAAAACCTAAGTTTAAAAGACGCTAACTGCAGTATAAATATTACAAATGCTCAGGGACAAATTATACGAACTGAAAACTATAAAATAACACTGCCACCGGATACAAAAAATACAATTTCTATCCCTATTTCCGATTTGAAATCAGGTCTTTATTTATTAAATATTAGTGCTAATGAACTGTTTGTAGGAAGTTCAAAATTTGTGATAGAGTAAAGATCAAAATACACTCCTTCAAATCCCCATTTTCATTGCTTGAGACTAAATCCTCATTCAAGATGAAACCCATTTGTGGAAACTCCCGTTTAATAGTTGTAAAAGAGCTTAAAACCCCATCAACATAATATTAAGAAAACATTAAATTTTGCATTTTTTTTGCTAAATTTGAATAAAAAAATGGGATATCCTTCAAAATTCAATTATGAAATATAATTTACACGTTTTACTTTTTGTTTTTTCATTGTCTTTCTCATTTTTGGCAATTGGTCAATCACCAACAGTTTGCCCAATAAATGCAGGGGCAGATCAAACAATATGTGTACCTAACTGTGCAACCCTTACAGGAACATTTGTTCCTACTAATCAAACGAATACATATTTACTTTCAACTATTCCATACGCGCCAGATCCTTTCAATGTCGGATCTAGCTTGTTTTTAAGTGATGACCAGTGGTCACAAGTAATTCCGCTCCCATTTACATTCTGTTTTTATGGAAATCCATATAACTCCTGCTTGATTGGCTCAAACGGGATGGTATCGTTTTCTCTCACAGGCGCAGGAGGATATTGCCAATGGCCTATTAGCACACCTGTACCAAGTGGTGCAAATCCAATGAACACCATAATGGGGCCTTGGCAAGATTTATATCCCCCAGCAGGAGGAACAATAAAATACTCTACTTATGGCACAGCACCGTGCAGAAGGTTCGTAGTGAGTTGGAACCAGTTGCCCATGTACGCATGTACTAGCACTTTGTGTACCCAACAAGTTACTATTTATGAAACTACAAACATCATTGATAATTATATTCAAACAAAACCTACGTGTGGTTGGAACGGCGGAAGAGCTATTGAGGCAATTCACAATATAAATGGAACACTTGCCACTGTTGTACCTGGTAGAAACTCACCATCAGTTTGGACAACAATAAATGACGGAAAACGATACACTCCCAATGGTGCAAGCACATGCGTAGTGGGTTGGTATTTGGGACCTGTTCTCATAACAAATAATGCAACAACCGTTGTTTGCCCAACCGCAACCACAACCTATACTTTTCAAGCAACTTATACCAATTGTAACTCAACAACTGTAATTGTTTCAGACCCAATGACAGTAAACGTCAGTGCCTTGGTAACATCTGCTGGGGTTAATCAAAATATTTGTGTTGGAGGTTGTGCAAATTTAAACTGTGTCGCTGTTGGCGCAACGAGTTACAGCTGGGTTAGTATTCCTGGAAACATAAACGTTGGAAATACAGCTGCCATAACTGTGTGTCCACTTGTAACAACAACTTATGTAGTAACAGCAAACAGTAATTCTTGCGCTGGATTGGACACTGTTGTTGTAAACGTTACTGCAATGACTACTGCATCAGCTGGTGCAGACGATTCTATTTGTTCAGGCGCCTGCGCAACTTTACAAGGAAGTGGTGGCGTATCCTATGTTTGGGCTCCCGCAGCTTCCATTGTTGGCTCTTCAACTATTGCAAATCCACAAGCTTGTCCCTTAACGACTACCACCTTTACAGTTACCGTTACAGATGCAAACGGATGTATTGGAACTGACCAAGTGACCGTTTTTGTTGCGCCTTCGTTGTTGTCTTTAAACATAACCCCTACTAGCGCAACTTGTTTTGGATATTGTAATGGATCGGCAACGTCCTCACCTGTAGGCGGCTTCCCCCCTTACAATTATTTGTGGTCAAATGCACAAACGACAGCAACAGGAACTAATTTGTGTGCTGGCCAAATTACCTTAACTGTAACAGATGCTATTGGTTGTACGTCCACAGCATCTGTAATCTTAACACAACCTACAGCAATTGCAATTAATGCTACTTTAATAACAACAGCAAACTGTGGACAAAACGACGGAACTGTAACCATTGCAATTGCAGGCGGAACTCCAGGTCCAGGATACACAATTCTATGGCCTTCTAGCGGAAACAATGGATTAACCGAAATGAATTTACCTCCGGGGCAAGTTTGTGTTTATGTCTATGATGCAAACGGTTGTGGTGACACGCTTTGTATGACCGTTCCCAATACACCTGGCGCAACTGTGAATGTCAATAATTTTACAAATGTAACTTGTAACGGTGCCTGCGATGGAACTGCAACAGCTATAGCAATTGGAGGCACGGGGCCCTATAGTTATAGTTGGAACACTGCGCCTCCTCAGCTAACTATTACTGCAACAAATCTTTGTCCAGGAAATTATTTAGTTACGATGATTGATGCTAATGGATGTTCTGATACAACTAACGTGTTAATTATTGAACCTCCTGTATTAACGAATTTGGCTAGTGGAACAATTACAATTTGTATTGGACAAACTGCTAATTTATCCTCAGTAGCATCAGGCGGAACTCCTATTTATAATTATAGCTGGACAGACGGAATAACAAATTGGTCCACTGCAAATATTGCAGTAAGTCCTATTGTAACAACGACCTATACTGTTTCTCTGACCGATGCAAATGGCTGTGTCGCGATTAACCAAACCATTACCGTAACTGTTAATCCACCATTAAATGTGGTAGCCATGGCTGGTATTTCAGTCTGCGCAAATTCTAATGTTAATATCACCGCATTAGCTAACGGTGGAAACGGAAACATAACCTACACCTGGCAACCTGGAAATCTTATCGGTGCAAGTATTAATACCCCAATTGCAGTAAGCACAACTTATACTGTTACAGCGACCGATGGTTGCGGTACTCCATCATCTTCTGACACCGTTACTGTTATGGTAAATCCATTACCAATAGTAACTATTGTTGCTGCAACAGCAACTTCAGGTTGTCAACCGCTTTGCGTAACATTTACAAACAATACACCAAACACCAATTCAATTGCATGGACATTTGGAAATAACTTAGGCAACTCAATTTCTCCAAATCCTACATTTTGTTTCTCCACATTTGGAATTTACGATGTAAGTGCTACTGTAACTGATAATTTAGGTTGCGTCGGTACAACTACATTGACAAATTACATTACTGTTTGGCCATTGCCGAATGCTCTCTTTTCTGCTACACCACAACCAGCAACTGTATTGGATAATTGGATAACTTTTACTGATTTATCATCAGGGGCAAATGCATGGGCTTGGAGTTTTGGTGCCGATTTATATGCTTCGATATTACAAAATCCGATGTATGCATTCCAAGATTCAGGAGTGTTTGCAGTGCAGTTATTAGTAACCAATCAATATGGTTGTCAAGACAGTATTACAATGCCAATTCTCATTAAACCAGACTACGCGCTTTACATCCCAAATGCTTTTACACCGAACGGAGATAACATTAACGATTTGTTTTTCCCTTTAGGAATGGGTGTAAGTTTAGATAAATATATGTTGCACATTTTTGACCGATGGGGCAATATAATTTTCAACACCGATAATACAACTGTTGGATGGGATGGAACTGTACAAGGTACTGGCCGACTTTGTCAACTAGATACTTATGTATATAAAATTACTGCGATGGATCCTGATGGTGCACTAAAAGTTTACATCGGACAAATTAATTTAATACGATAGTAAACAATAATGTATACAAATCTGACATTTTTAAAACATCCGTTTTATATCATGCGAAGGATGAAAACTTTTCATTTTGTGTTTATTGTACTATTGAGCTATTTTCTTTCGAGTACTAATGCCTTTGGTCAATCAACTACAATAAATTTCAATTATACAGGAAGCGCACAAATTTGGGTTGTACCCAATTGTGTTTATAATATTACGGTAGTTGTAAAGGGAGCAAAAGGTGGTGGCTCAGCAGGCGGCCTCGGCGCAAACGTTACTGCTATTTTAGCGGTAACTCCAGGACAAATTTTACAAATAAATGTTGGTGGAACCGGTACAGTGCCTGCTCCTGGATGGAATGGAGGTGGTAACGGAACAACTGCCAATCCTGGTTATTCTGGTGGTTTCGGCGGTGGAGGAGCTTCAGATATTAGAGTTGCACCAAATGCATTAGCCAACAGACTTATAGTAGGTGCTGGCGGTGGTGGAACTGGTGGTGGAAATACAAATGGAATTGGCGGGTCTGGCGGTTGCGCGAATGGGGTAAACGGATCTTCTCCATTTGGACAAGGAGGCGGTGGAGGAACTCAATTTTCAGGAGGAACTCCTGGACCACCTTGGATTCCAAGTGGTAGCCCAGGAACTGCAGGTTCATTGGGATTAGGAGGCAATGGAGGTAGTGACCCTTGTTACAACAGAGGCCCAGGCGCTGGTGGTGGTGGTGGAAAATATGGTGGTGGCGGTGGGGGAAGCGATTGTTTTGGTTCAGGACCATTAGGCGGCGGTGGTGGTGGTGGTGGATCTAGTCTTATTCCTACGGGTGGCACTTGTTTACAAGGCAATAATAATGGACTCGGTTTTGTGAGTATTACGTACCTTTTAACCAGCCCCCCAACAATTGCAACTAATACTGGGCCATATTGCGCAGGACAAACCATACAATTGAATTCCGCAAATGGGGGTAACTTATATAATTGGACTGGTCCAAATAGTTACGTTCAAAACAATACTCAAAACCCAACTTTACCTTCTGCCACTCCTGCACAAAGTGGAATTTATACTGTTACAGTAACCTATCCAGGTGGTTGTGTGTCAACTGCAACTACTTCTGTAATCGTCAATCCACTTCCTGTTACTTCAGCAGGTCCAAACCTAAATATTTGCCTTGGCAATTGCACTAATTTAACTTGTGTTGTTGCTAATCCTACGAGTTATTCATGGGTAAGTATTCCTGGAAATATTAACGTTGGTAATTCCTCAACAATAAATGTTTGCCCAATAGTTACAACCACCTATGTGGTAACTGCAACCGCACTTGCTTGTTCCAATAGTGATACAATTGTTGTAATCGTAACTTCAATGACAACCGCAGCGGCTGGGGTAGATGATTCAGTATGTGCTGGTGCGTGCACAACCTTACAAGGAAGTGGAGGTGTTTCATATTCATGGGCACCAGCAGTTGCAATTGTAGGTTCTTCAACTATTGCTAACCCGCAAGCTTGCCCAATAGTTACTACCATTTACACCGTAACGGTCACAGATGCAAATGGCTGTATTGGCACAGATCAAGTAACTGTTTTTGTGGCACCTTCGCTGTTGTCTTTAAACATAACTACTATTGACCCAACTTGTTTTGGATATTGCAATGGATCAGCAACAGCTGCTGCTGCAGGTGGCTTTCCTCCCTACACCTATTTGTGGTCAAATGCACAAACAACACCAACTGGAACAAATTTATGTGCTGGTCCTCTCAGCTTAACAATAACGGATGCCATAGGATGCACTTCCACAGTAGCCTTAATTATAACACAACCAGCTACTGCAACGATAAGCATAATCAATTCTATAAACACAACCTGCAATGGAATTTGCGATGGTTCAGCCACGGCATTAGCTGCGGGCGGAACGGGTCCTTATAGTTATAGTTGGAACACCACGCCTGCTCAGCTAACTATTAATGCGACAAATCTTTGTGCTGGAAATTATATAATCACAATGATTGATTCAAATGGATGTGTCGATACAAGTATGATTGCAATAACTCAACCTGCTCTATTAACGAATTTGGCGAGTGGAACAACTACAATTTGTATTGGACAAACTGCTAATTTATCCTCAGTAGCATCAGGCGGAACTCCTATTTACAATTATAGCTGGACAGACGGAATTACAAATTGGTCCACTGCAAATATTGCAGTTAGTCCTATTGTAACAACGACCTATACTGTTTCTCTGACCGATGCAAATGGCTGTGTCGCGATTAACCAAACCATTACCGTAACTGTTAATCCCCCATTAAATGTGGTAGCCATGGCCGGTATTTCAGTCTGCGCAAATTCTAATATTAATATCACAGCATTAGCTAACGGTGGAAACGGAAACATAACCTACACCTGGCAACCTGGAAATCTTATCGGTGCAAGTATTAATATCCCAATTGCAGTAAGCACAACTTATACTGTTACAGTAACAGATGGTTGTGGTACTCCATCATCTTCTGACACCGTTACTGTTATGGTAAATCCATTGCCAATAGTAACTATTGTTGCTGCAACAGCAACTTCAGGATGTCAACCGCTTTGCGTAACATTTACAAACAATACACCAAACACTAATTCAATTGCTTGGACATTTGGAAATAACTTAGGCAACTCAACTTCTCCAAATCCTACATTTTGTTTCTCCACATTTGGAATTTACGATGTAAGTGCTACTGTAACTGATAATTTAGGTTGCGTTGGTACAACAACATTGACAAATTACATTACAATTTGGCCATTGCCCAATGCGCTCTTTTCTGCTTCACCACAACCAACAACTATATTGGAAAATTCGGTAACATTTACTGATCTTTCAACAGGAGCAAATGCATGGGCATGGAGTTTTGGTTCTGATTTATATGCATCGGCAATACAGAACCCAGTGTATGCATTCCAAGATACAGGAGTGTTTGCAGTGCAATTACTAGTAACAAACCAATATGGTTGTCAAGATAGTATTACAATGCCAATTGAAATTAAACTAGATTACGCTCTTTATATACCAAATGCTTTTACTCCTAACGGCGATTACATTAACGATGTATTTTTCCCTTTAGGAATGGGTGTGAGTCTAGAAAAATTTAAGTTTTACATATTTGACCGTTGGGGCAATATAATTTTCAACACCGATAATACAACTGTTGGATGGGATGGAACGGTGCAAGGAACTGGTCAGCTTTGTCAACTAGATACTTATGTATATAAAATAACTGCGATGGATCCTGATGGCGCATTAAAAGTTTACATCGGAGAAATTAATCTAATACGATAACTAAATCTAGTTTTCTGAATTAGTGAAACATTAATAAAAAATAAAAAGCCGTTTCTTGAAGAAACGGCTTTTTATTTTTTATTAAAACTATTAGCATTAGACGTCCACACGGGCGTATTTCGCATTTTTCTCAATAAATTCCCTACGAGGAGGGACATCGTCACCCATTAACATAGAAAAAATACGATCTGCTTCAGCGGCTGAATCGATTGTAACCAAACGCAAAGTTCGTTTCTCTGGATTCATGGTTGTCTGCCACAATTGCTCAGCATTCATTTCTCCAAGACCTTTATAACGTTGTATTCCTACAGAACTTTCCTTCCCTTCTCCAGCTAATTCTTTCACAAACTTGCTTCGTTCCTCCTCATTCCAACAATAACGTTCTTCCTTGCCTTTTTTAACTTGATAAAGAGGAGGTGCTGCAATATAAATATGTCCTTGTTCCACCAATTCCTTCATATGACGGAAGAAAAAAGTAAGAATTAAAGTTGTAATGTGAGACCCATCCACATCAGCATCGCACATAATAACAACTTTATGGTAACGGAGTTTGTCAATATTCAATGCGCGTTCATCTTCTGTTGTACCACGAAAAACACCGAGTGCAGTAAAAATATTTTTTATTTCTTCGTTGTCATATATTTTATGTTCCATTGCTTTCTCCACATTCAAAATTTTTCCACGCAATGGCAAAATTGCTTGAAAAGCTCTGTTTCTACCCTGTTTAGCCGTCCCACCAGCGGAATCGCCCTCAACTAAAAACAATTCACATTTAGAAGCATCACTTTCAGCACAATCAGCAAGTTTACCAGGAAGTCCTCCACCAGTAAGTGCACCTTTTCTTTGAACAAGTTCACGCGCTTTACGGGCAGCATGACGAGCAGTAGCAGCTAAAATGACTTTGTCAACAATCAAACGCGCTTGCTTAGGATTTTCTTCTAAATAATTAGTAAGCATTTCACTTACTGCAGAAGAAACCGCGCCATCTACATCACTATTTCCAAGTTTGGTTTTTGTTTGCCCTTCAAATTGTGGCTCCTGAACCTTGACAGAAATGACAGCTGTCAATCCTTCACGGAAATCATCTCCATTAATTTCAAACTTCACTTTGGAAAACAATCCCGTTTTTTCAGCATACGTTTTTAATGTTCGAGTAAGACCTCGACGAAAACCGGCAACGTGCGTTCCCCCTTCATGCGTATTTATATTATTTACATAAGAATGTAAATTTTCACTAAATGAGAGGTTGTATTGCATGGCAACTTCTACTGGCATTCCATTGCGTTCACCCTCCATATAAATAACTTTGTCGCTTAGTTTCTCACGATTAGCATCAAGGTATTCTACAAATTCACGAAGTCCGCCTTCAGAATGAAATGTCTCAACTGGAAAACTACCATCTTCATTTGCTGTACGTTCGTCACACAATGTAATTGACACTCCTTTGTTTAGAAAAGAAAGTTCACGCATACGAGAAGCAAGTGTGTCGTAATTGTATTCACCAACTGTAAAAATGCTTAGATCTGGCTTGAAATGAACCTCCGTACCGTGTTCATCGCTAAGCCCAATTTCTCTAACAGGATAGAGCGGCTTACCGATACTATATTCTTGCTCATACTTTTTTCCATTGCGCTGTACAGTAACCTTTAGCATAGATGAAAGTGCGTTCACACAAGAAACACCAACACCATGCAGCCCACCAGAAACCTTATACGAATCCTTATCAAATTTTCCCCCAGCATGTAAAACAGTCAAAACGACCTCAAGTGCAGATCGGTTTTCCTTAGCATGGTGATCAGTTGGGATACCACGACCATCATCTTTCACGGAAATAGAATTATCTGGGTGTATAAACACATTTATTAGTTTACAATGACCAGCAAGCGCCTCATCAATACTATTGTCAACCACCTCGTACACTAAATGGTGAAGGCCGCGAGCCCCAACATCACCAATATACATAGCAGGTCTCTTACGAACGGCCTCGAGCCCCTCTAACACTTGAATACTATCAGCAGAGTAATCACTCGGCTTAGAATCCTTCACAATTTCATCCATTTTTTAGCTAAATTTTACTGTTTTTTTATGCTCTCAAATGTAGTAAAATTAAACGTGTAAAATTGATAAAATCATTGACAAAAACAAGGTTTTATTAACATTGTGCTCAAAAAATAATAAGACTTAATTTGAGTATGATTTAACACCAAATATATTTTGTTTTTTAGCTCCTTTATTTATGATAAAAAAATGCCTTTCTAATTAAAAAATTGACACTTTGTAAAAATTCTAAATAGCAATTTAGCGTAATTACAAATTCAAAACAAATTTTAAGATAAGGAAACGCTGAACTAGAAGGTGTAGGTTAGACCTCCAAGTAAATTAAACTTTTGCGTTGGATACGCATACCATCTCTGGTAACGCTGGGCAGCGAGGTTGTTTAAATTCAAAAACGCTGAAAGAAATTTTGTGTAGCGATACTCTAAACCTAAATTTACGTCAACAAGCCCTTTCATATTTTTAATAACAACTTCATTGTTTTCCCACACTTTTGCATATTGCCCATTCAGATAATAAACCTCAGCATGAGCTATAATTTTATCCTTCAAATTATATTTTCCAAGTAAACTCAAGCGCAATGTTGGGGTATGCCAAGGTTTAGCTTCATTCGCCATGGTAAACTGATTAAAATCTCCTGTTGCTGTGACATGAATCTTTTCAAAATGATACCAACTGATTTGGCAGTGAATATTTACAACATTAACATTGTCATAAACAATAGAAAACTTATTTCCCAATGAATCCTCGCTTAAAGTACTATTCAAAAAGAATGGTGCGTCTACTAAATCAACTCTTGAAAAATGTGCGTCGTAGGCAATCTCAGAACTCAAACTCCCTCGTAAGCCTGCCATCAACTCGTATTTCCGCTGCGTATTTCTCAATGCAAAACTACTTGCAGACAAAAGAAATGGATTGTCTAATGTCAAAGTTCTAAAACTATTGCGTTGCAAACCACCCTTCAATGAAATATAAGGAATGATGATGTGATTTAAAATATTATAACTGAAGTTTGCCTGTGGAAAGAAATAGGTTTCTGTTAACTCATCAATATTTACATTTAAATTAACTCCAATTGCTGCTTGAAATTTTTTACCGTTTGCGCTAAACATCGGTTGTAGTTTAAAAATTGTGTTTACAACCGTGTCGTTTTCAGATGAATTTCTATTGTAATCCAAACTCAGCAAAGCGTCAATCCGCTCAGTACGTATAAAACGACCTGCATTCACATTCAAAAGAATATTGTCCTCATTTGTTTTAAAATGATCCGTTAGGTAATAATACCGAAGATTAACTTGGTGATTAACCGCAGAGGAATCGGTATAATGACTTAGTAAATTAGCATTTGCCGAAAAATAATTGAACGTTTGCTTAGCAGATGGTTTATCAATTTGAATTGATTCAAGCGTGCTGCCATAATTATAAATTGCATCGCGGTCATATCCAAAATTTCCCAAAAGAGTATGGCGTTTGAAAAAATATTTACCAAATACATCTAAATTTTGTTGGGAGAAGCCTCCAAATCCCGCAACTTGGTCGGGACCACTACCAGCAGAAAAATGTTTTGAATGTACACCCCAAGCGCTTGACTTTGAACGCAAACTACCAAGATCAAATTCTCCCATTAATGTGGAATAATTCCCAACACCAAAACGAGCATAGGTACGAAACAACTTTGTCAATGGGTCTGAACCAATTTTTGCAGCAGTTATTTTATCAACTTTGACACTTGTATTGAAACGCTTAGGTTGTAAATTATACTTAAAAGAAGGCGCTGAAAGAAGTGTGTCTTTTGTTGTTGCAGGATCGATTATTTTTTCAACATGTTCAAGTGTCACAGAAGATGCATCCCCAATAGCATAAATAGTTTCGGTGGTTTGCGCTGTCAACTCAGCACCTAAAGCAATCCACAAAATTGAATTTAAAATTAAAAATATCTTTTTCATTGAACGCCCCCCTTGTTTATCGGCTCAATTTCATAGCCATTTTTGTCATTCAGGTTGTCAATTGGAATAATCAAATCCTCCTCTTTTCTCAACAACCGGTGTTGCTGCGCTGCTTCAATTAAATTTAATTTTTCCTTCGCTAGCTGAATCAATTCTTGCAAATCACCATTGTCAACATAATTCTGTAAAACATATTTTGCTTGGAAAGTATCCTTCATCGCTAAATAATTATCAGCAAGTAATAACCAACCTCTCCCACTCCACAAAGAGAATCCAGCATAATCATTGATTTCTTTAAGCAATGCTTTTTCTGTGGCCTTGTATTCTTTGTTGTTGTATTTTATTAAACATAAACTGTAACGTGATTCCGCAGCGTACTCCGTATTCGGTACGGCTTTTTCAGTATCCTTAAATTGCTTTTCTGCTTCTCCCCTATCATTTCTATTCAGCGCTGCTTTGCCAAGCAGGTAATGTGCTTGACCATAAATTTCATTGGTCAAACGAAGAATAGTAACAACCTTCCCTGCATATATTGATGCAGAATCCATGTCCTTTCTAAAAATAAAGCTTCGCATCAAATTTACTCTTGCATTATTCTGAACATCTGTATTGGCTATTTCATTTTCGATACGCAAATACATGATTGATGCGTTCCGGTAATCAGCTTGCTTATAGTAAATAAAAGCTGATTGTGTCAAACACCTCTCGACATATTTTGTTTGACCTTTACTGAGCACCGCAACATAACTTTCTAAAGCCCCGGGCAAATCATTGTTTTTAAAAGAACATTCCGCACGCATATAATTTATATCTGTAATGTAAATACCCATTGGGAATTTCTGAATGTATTTATTTAATTGTACTAAAGCATCGGCTGATTTTCCAACACTATAAGCCCGCTGTGCAACAACGTACAAAGTACTGTCGGCGACAGATTGGGATTCGGAATAACCTACCATACTGGCATAATTCTCCCACTGCTCTAATTGACCTTTCTCTAAATAGAGTTCTTTGATTCCGATTAAAAGATTTTTAAAATCATCTGTGCCTTTTCCTTTTACCATTTCGACGGCCTTCTTGTATTGAATTAGTGCATTATCAGGGTCATTTTTTGCTCTATATATCAATCCCATATTTTGCAAACAAGAAATAGCGTACTTCCCTTTTTGATTACTCGCGTACAAACTACTATAAGCTTCAAATGCTTGATCATATAAACGTAAATCGTGCAGGGTTCGCGCCTCTTCAAATCTTGAACTCGCAAGAAAATTTGAATTTGGATAATTCTCTCGCAATTTTTTCAACAAATCTGCTTTTTCTTTTTTCTTCCCTTGAATCCCAAGCGCCATTGCCTGCTGGTACATGGCATAATCTTTAAAGTGTGAATCTTTTGTTTTAACAACAATTGCTTTCTCATAAAATTCCGCAGAGTTTAAAAAATCTTTCAATCTAAAATAGCCGTCGCCCAAGCGTAAGTTTGCATCAAAAATTTTTTCATTGGTGTCGTCTGCGGTTTTATTGACAAGGTATTTCCTAAAAGCGAGCATGGAACTTTCCCATTTTTTTTGTTGAAAATAACAATACCCAATGTTGTAATCGGCGGTATTGTAATTAGGTAATGTCGTTGCACCAGGTATTATCTGAAATAATAAAAATTCTGAAATTGAATTCTGATAACAAGTAGAATCGCTTGCTGCTTTCCCATACCATGTTTCCGCCTTCCAATAATGTGCTTGCGCATTTAATTCACTATTTACTGGAAAAATAACTGCTTTATCAAAACAGATTAGCGCATTATCATAATTTTTATTTTTATACAATTCAATCCCTCGATTATAAGCTACTTTCTGATAAGCAGGTTGCATCGGAGGACTAATTGTTTTTAACTTCTCAATAGCAGCAAGAGCTTCTTTGTAATTTTTTGAACTGAGGTAAACATTTGTCAATAAAGTATAGGCCTCATCATGTCGAGGTGTATGTGGGAACTCCCTGAGGTACTCATTTAACGCCACAATTGCCTCGTTAAAAGGAGAAAAGTCCAATTCATAACTAAGCCGCGCAGAATTGAACAAAGCATCTTCCCTAATCACGGGATCAAAATTCATTTTAGACGCTTTCACAAATGCGTTGCGAGATTGTAACTTATTATCTGTTTTTAAATAACAATCAGCCAAATGATACCACGAATTCTGAGAAATTGCATCGGAAGAGTCTGCAATTGCCTGTTGAAAATATTCTTTTGCGGCATTGCAACTGTCAACTTTATAATGTGCATAGCCAAGTTCATAGGCGTCGTCGCGTGAAAACGTATTTGTCTTATTATAATGTTTTTCAAGAAACGGAATTGCTTCCTTATAACGAGCAGTACGGTAATAAGAAGCTCCTATTAGCTGTGCAATTTCAGAAGCACGCTTTGCAGAATCAAGCAATGGTGGCGCATATGCTATTACATCTTCATACCTTGCCTGTAAAAAATATATTTGAGCAATATAATAAGGGACAATTGGCCCAAAAGTTTCGTTTGTGCCTAACTTCAAGAACCCTTGAACTGCCGTTTCGTAACTTTCTTGTAGATATGAAATATGCGAATAATAATATGTAGCAGGTGCAGAATATTTTACATCGAGCTCCTTAATTTCATAAAAATCTGTCTTCGCAGTATCAATATGACCTAACTCATAATGCGCATAACCACGTTTGAAATAATACTCCGCCAGCTCCTCCGTTTTTAAATCATAAATTTCAACTTGCCTAAACCAATCTATTGTTAATCCGTATTTTTTTTTCCGGTAATTGTAACGCCCAAGTTGAAACTTTACCTTTCGGCATTGGGGCGATTCTGGATAGTCTGCAAGGAATTGCTTGAGTCTTATTTCTGCGTCTTTGTGAAATAATTCCAATGCACACAAGGATGAGTAATAAGCCGCATCAACAACAAACAAATCATTTTTATTTGCTGCAGTTGCAATAATTTTATCAAATTCATCCTGTGCAAGAACATATTTTTGTTTTTCGAAAAGATCCACAGCAGAACGGTAAATGACATCAGTAGAGCGATAAACCTGAGTCTGCTGGGCTGAAACAAAGCCTGGTAGAAATAGTACGAAGAAAAGAATATAATAAACACTCGATTTCATTCCCAATAGCTTTGCTTTTAATAGCATCTAAAATTAACTTTTCCCTTCAATAAATAAATGCAATTAAAACTTAGTTATTAACGAACTTATGTTGACATTATTATATGGCAAAATGAGCCAATACACTTAAGTCTTATTGACAATAAACAGTTTTATTACAGGTTCGCTAATCAATCAAAAACGCTTATCAATTCAGTTTTTTCTTTAAGTTTGCAGTCATATCTAATCTATGGCCGCAGATTCCATTATTCAACTTGAAAATGTTTCTATTTTCCAGAAACATAATATGGTATTAACCGATGTGAATTTTAACATCAACAAAGGTGAATTTGTTTACCTATTAGGAAAAACCGGAAGTGGTAAAAGTTCATTAATGAAAACACTATATGCTGACATCCCGCTTATGAAAGGGGATGCTCATTTTGCGGGGTACGATTTAAACACCATAAAGCGTAAAGAAATCCCTTT
Organism: Flavobacteriales bacterium; assembly: GCA_002737665.1. GTDB lineage: Bacteria > Bacteroidota > Bacteroidia > Palsa-965 > Palsa-965. The sequence goes on from NSIF01000015.1 coordinate 28,578, forward strand.
CCTTCGCAGAAAAATTGGAATCGTATTCCAAGATTTCCAACTCTTGTATGACAGAACTGTGGCAGAGAATCTTTTTTTTGTAATGGAGGCGACTCAATGGAAAGTTAAAAAGGAAATGTTGAATCGTGCAACAGAAGTACTAGATAAAGTTGGCTTGGCAACCAAAAGTCATAAAATGCCCCATGAACTTTCAGGTGGCGAGCAACAACGAGTTTCCATAGCACGTGCCTTACTAAATAATCCTGAAGTAATTCTTGCAGATGAACCAACAGGAAACCTCGATCCTGAAACCTCTGAAGGAATTATTGCTTTGTTAATGGAGATTAGTAAAAATGGAGCCGCTGTAATTATTGCTACGCACGACATGCATGTGGTGAACAGTTTCCCATCAAGAATTTTAAGATGCGAGAATGGTGGTGTAGTAGATTCCGCTGCGCTTACTTTTGTTTAAATTAAATCGAGAATTTTTTCAGCGTTCTTCCGATTTGAAAACCGATCCAATAAAATTAATTTTCTTTTTTGAATTGAGTCATTGCTAAAATCTTCCTCAACTATTTTTTGTAATGAAGACTTCATTGCTGCTGCAGTTTCTCCAATGATACACAACGATTCAAGACCAGTAGATGCAACCATAGGGGGATTTACCAAACAGTGCCTTCCTAGAAATAAAGCAGCGAGCAATTTCAGTTTTATACCAGTTGCCTGAAATGTAGGAAGGACGTTCACTTGAGCTTCGGAAATTAATTTCTCAATTTCTGATGTAGAAATATTGGATTTCAGCGTGATATTATTTTTGGAACTTACGGCTTTCCGCAACTCAAAGGATGGATTATTTCCTGCTATAATCAAGGGGATTTCCAAATCATTAAAAACTTCGTTCACCAAAAACAGGGCTGCTTGATTATTCTCTCCTACTTCAAGGTTTCCATGGTAGAGAGCCGTTTTTCCTAAACCTGTTTTTGCCTCAACAGTTGTATAGGGGTGAAAAGCGGGCACATGGTAAACATTATTGTATTTGGAAGATAGCAAACCTGTATCCAAGGGTGAAATTGCAAGAATGCTACTCGCTAAAGAAAGCTGCTGTTCAAATCGTTCTAACTTTCCTACCTCGCGCAGAAAATACATTCGCTTTATAAATTTTTTCTCCGCAGCAGCAAGCCCTTGGTAATAATGGTGTTCTATATTATGAGAACGAACAATTTTTATTCGCTTCGATAATTTGTCAGAATTTAGGAAAGCACAGCAATGCAAACCCTCAAAAAGTATGGGAACATCATCTTTACAAAGATTGGCTATTAATTTTTCTGAACGACGAGAGCCAACAATAAACGGTGTTTTAGAAAATAAGAGACTGCTCCGCTTGGTCCGTTCATAATAAGTAACTGATTTGCAAATCTCGTTCAGATCATTCGATTCTTCTCTGCCATATTTAAAACAATGAAGATGAATCTGAACTCCCAAATCATTCAATGCTTTTATTTTATAAAACACATCAATTACTCCTCCATAACTTGGGGGAGAAGGGACATCAAAAGCTACAATATGAAGGGCTTTAGGCAAAAAAATTACGAATGAGTTGAAACGTGATAAAAATTCTTTGCGTAAAGATACAAATTACAGAAATTGTGAATAAACTTTCTTTATTACTAATTCTTCCTTTTCCCAATTCAATTCAGCAGCGGCCTTTGCCGTATTTCCCTTCCATGTTAAGAATTCAGGACTCGTCAACATATCACGAATGTTTTTTGCTATTGTTTCTGGATTATGGTCTTCTGTAACTTTTCCTACGTTGTAATCTTCAATAATTTTTTTTACCTCGATTAGATTCGAAGTTAAAACAGGAATTCCAGCATGTATATAGTCGAATATTTTATTTGGTAAACTTAAACGATAATTAATGTTTGTGTCTTTATCTAGAGTCAGCCCTATGTCAGCAAGCTTTGTCCAAGCAGCTAATTCATCGGGAGGAAGTTTATCGATGAAAATAATTTTGGAGGATAAATTTCCCTTAATCACCATTTGTTTTAATTGTAAGATAACATCGCCGCCACCAATAATTAATAAAATTGCGTTATCAATAAACGCCATGGATGCAACGGCCTCCTCAGCACCCCGATCCACATTTATACCGGCGCCTTGTAACAATATGATTTTTTTATCCACAGGAAGTTGAACCTTTTCTCTAGTGAGCTCGAAAACATCCTTTTTTTTTAACAAAGGAATATTTCTAACCACATGGGGGCGAATTCCATATTCCTTTTCATACCAACTAGCAATTGAGGCATTGACAGTAAATACAAACTTTAACTGAGGAAATATTTTTCTTTCTAAGTGTTTCCACATTCCTTGTTTAAATTTTCTACCAACAAGCTCTGGCACTTCAGTAAATATTTCATGGGCATCATACACAAGTATTTTTTTTCGCCATTTCGAAATTAAATAATTTGGCCATAGTGTGTCAAGATCATTGGAAACGTAAATGTCGGCTTTGTTTTTTAGCAGAAAAAAGAATAATCTCAATTGAAAAAAAAAGTAAAAACAAATTCCTTTTTCAAAAAATAAATTCATGCGATAAGTAGTGTATGCCCTACTTTCAAGCGGCAAACTGCTATGCATTGTACGCCCAACTAAATGAACATCAAAACCCATGTTATGCAAAGTCATACAAGTCTTATGCACCCGTTGGTCAGTAACGAGGTCATTAATAACAGAGACAACAGCTTTTTTCAAGGGAAATATCATTGGTGAACAATCCTAATGCTATATGCTAATTTTACAAATATACTAAATACGATATGTGATTGTTGTTAATGTGAGTCATTTACCTTTCAAGTAGTAATTAAATCGCAAATCGTACTTACTTTTGAATAATGATTGTTCAGGAGCATGTTTCCTTAAAGTCCATCAACACCTTCGGCATGAATGTTTCTGCTCGATGGTATGTGGCTATTCAATCGAAAACTGATTTACAAGAGTTATTTGCAGATAAAAAAATAGTTGCTAACCATTTTATTTTAGGTGGTGGCAGTAACATTCTTTTCACGAAAAATATTAATGGTTTCGTTGTACGAAATGAATTAAAAGGAATTGAAGTTTTAAAAGAAGATGCTGATTACGTTTATGTAAAATCTGGTTCGGGCGAAGTGTGGCATGAGTTTGTATTAGATTGCATTCGTACAGATAGAGCTGGAGTAGAAAACTTATCCTTGATTCCTGGAAGTGTGGGGGCTGGCCCAATGCAAAACATTGGTGCATACGGCGTGGAACTGAAAGATGTATTTCACGAATTAGAAGCGTTTCACTTAGCGGACGGAACAACAAAAAACTTTTCAGCAGAAGAATGCAAATTCGGATACCGTGAAAGTGTTTTCAAGCATGAATTAAAAAATCAATTTTTCATTACGTCAGTGACCTTTCGCTTGAGAAAAAAACCTGTTTTAAACACTAGTTATGGTGCTATTGAAAATGAATTAAAATCTTTAGGCATAACGAAAATCTCAATTGCTGCAATTTCACAAGCTGTAATAAATATTCGGAGCAGCAAACTTCCAGATCCAAAGCTGATCGGTAATGCAGGTAGTTTTTTTAAAAACCCGGTGGTCTCAGCAGAAAAAATTACCCAATTAAAAAAAGATTTTCCTGAATTAGTAACTTATCCTTCAGGGCTCGATTTCAAAATTGCAGCCGGATGGTTGATTGAAAAATGTGATTGGAAGGGAAAACGTTTTGGTGATGCAGGAGTACATAAAAACCAGGCGCTCGTACTTGTAAATTACGCCAATGCAACTGGCATGGAGATATTCGATTTATCTACAAAGGTCATGGAATCAGTACAAAATAAATTTGGGATCATACTGGAACGTGAAGTGAATATCCTTTGAAAAATAATTTAGCGATTCCTAAAATTTTATTTTTTCGAAAATCAATTAAACTTTTTACAGCGAGTTTTTCGAATTGATTGTTTTTTTAAGATTCTCAAGTGCGCCCAGCATTCCTAAATCATCAGGCGTTAGAATGAATTTATTACCTGAAATGGTTTGGATGAAAAGTCTGTTTTCTCGTTGGGTTGCAAACAACGTAACATGCCCAATTTTTGAGGAGTAAAATTTACCAAAATACCCGAAAAGGCCGCCCACTCCAAATGTTCTTATTAAACCTGACATTTCTTGTTGGGAAAGTATCCGCAGCTCTGCAATTTCGTTAACAGGAATTACTTTAACTCCAGCAGGCCGATGGATTATTAAATTAACTGCATCGATTTCATAAATTTTAGGAGCATATAAATAACACCCAAGAAAAACTACAATAAAAAACAAAAGTGTTCCAGATGCAATTACATTTTCAGACACTTCGCTTGTTGGAGCAATAATAATTTTTATTGAATTAAATCCTAATACTAAAAACAATAGTAAAGTTGCAATCGTTATTACTTTTACCAATGTATCGCGCGATGCTTTATAAATCATGTAATTGACAATTAAATATCATTTTCATTTCTTCTCGTAAATTTTATATTTATTAGAGAGCAAATTTATTTACTTCTTCCCAAAAGCAAGGATATGATTTTTTTACAACATCTGGATTTTCGATAATAATATTCGGAAACAATAACGCTAAAGATGTAAATGCCATAGCCATTCGATGATCGTTAAATGTATCAATAGCTATTTCAGAATCTACCTCGCCGTCAAACGACTTTATTTCTAATATTCCACCTTCACCTATTTCACATTGAACACCAATTTTTTTAAGTTCTGAATTTAATGATACGATACGATCCGTTTCCTTCAACCGTAAGGTATTTAATCCAGAAAGTAATACCGGTACCTTCAAAGCAGCGGCTGTCACAGCTACCGTTTGAACAATGTCAGGACAATCTACAAAATCAAATGCAAATGCTTTTGGACGATAGCCATTTTTAGTTAAGCGTACGCCATGTTCTTCAAATGTTGTTGTTACACCAAGAAATGGAAATAACAACGCGCAAACAGAATCAGCTTGTAAACTGTCCTTTTTTAATCCTGGCAGAAAAATATCGGCCTCATCAGCAAGTGCTACCATTGAATACCAATAAGACGCTGAGCTCCAATCCGCCTCGACATAAAATTGTTTTTCAGGTTGGTCGATTATATATTTTTGATTGCTAACCGACAATCGATCCCCATCCCAGATTGGGAAAACACCAAAACGTTCCATGATTCGAATCGTCATATTGACATAAGGCCTACTCACTACCTTACCTATAAAATTAATCACCAATCCGTTATGCAAAGTTGGTGCAATTAATAAAAGTGCAGAAATAAATTGGGAACTCACACTCCCATTAACTTCGATTTCACCGCCTTGCAAAATTCCTCCAAATATTTTAAGAGGAGGGAATTCATTTTTGCCAGAAAATTCAATATCAGCGCCAATATCATTTAATGCTTTTACAAGAATTCCTATTGGTCGTTCCTGCATACGATCTGTGCCGGTCAAATGGTAAACGCCCGGAACAGTGGCAAGGTAAGCAGTCAAAAAACGCATTGAAGTGCCAGCCGAACCAACATCATATGTATTCCCATTCTCATGCTCTTTCAATTCTAAAATAATTCTACCCAAAACAGTAGTATCCTCGGCATCCGAAATATCTGGTATCCAATAATCCGTACCAGTAATCGCACGAATCATAAGTAAACGGTTACATTCACTTTTAGAAAGAGGGAGCTTTACTTCTCCTTTTAAAATTTTTGAAATATGTAATGGCGAATTTGTCATTAGTTTGAATAAATTGTCATTGAGCTATACTTCTGTAATAATTTAACGCTTCAATAATATCTGCCGCTACAACACTTTTATTTATAACTGGCTTACCAATTGCTTCTAGTAAAGTAAAGTAAATAACACCGCTGTCATTTTTTTTATCGCGTCGCATGAGTTCTATTAACCGATGGTCAGCGACACTATCCAATTGAATATGGCCATAGATATTCAGCAACGTTCGAGCAATTTCATCTAATTCATTTTTTGCTAATCCTACTAATTGATTCGAAAGCCATGCCTCGCAAATCATTCCTGCAACAACGGCCTCACCATGCAAAAGCGTTACTTCGCCTGCTTCCAAAAAATAACTTTCCATCGCGTGACCAATGGTATGTCCAAAATTCAACGCTTTTCGTCTGCCTGCTTCAAATGGATCTCCCTGCACAATTTCAGATTTAATTCGAATTGAAGTAAGAATGACTTCATTCCAAGAAACATCATCAGCAATATTTATGGTTTTTAATTTTTCCCAATATGAAAGTTCTGCAATTAATCCGTGTTTCAATGCTTCAGCAAATCCCGAAAGCATTTCTCTTCGAGGAAGTGTACGAAGAAAACTTGAAAAAATAAATACTTCTTTAGGGTTTTCAAAAACACCAACTTCATTTTTTAATCCATCGAGGTCAACACCTGTTTTACCACCAATAGCTGCATCAATTTGTGCCAACAAAGTAGTCGGTATATTTACAAATGCAATTCCTCTTTTATAAGTCGATGCAATAAATCCACCGATATCGGTAATCACGCCACCACCCAAATTAATCAAAAGAGAATGCCGATCGGCGCCAAGTTCCCCTAAAGCACGCCAAACATTTAGACACACTTCAATCGTTTTATTTTTTTCACCACTTTCCAATTCAATAATTTCTGCACTCGAAAGTTTTTGAACTCGTGAAACAAGTATGGGAAGACAATCTTTCAACGAATTCTCGTCTACAAGAATAAAAATATTTGAAAAATTATTCTTTTTTAAAAATACACTCAACTTATCGAGCGATTCGTCGCCAATTTGTATGGAATAATTTGTAGTTGAGATCGTATTAAGAGCAGCTAACATAGGTATCAAAGATGAGAAATTGGATTATAGAATACAAGCAAAATAAAGCTATTAAATTGAACCAATAAATCTTTCATTGCCATCATTTGTGATTTTATTTTAAAGTAATAATACAAGTTTTTTTGATTTGAAAATCTTCTCATGCATCCTAAAATCGTATTTTTGCATTAATTAGGAATCTATGGTCTCATTTGACAATACTGAAATTGCTTTTTCCGGAAAAACAGACGGAGATTTACGTCGTTCCCTATGGCTTTTTCGACTCATTGGTAGTCCTGTATTTGTAAAAATAGGAAAGGGCTTAACAATGCTTGCTGTTAAACTTCGACTTCCAATAAATGGAATTATAAAAGCTACTATTTTCAAACAATTTGTTGGGGGGGAAAACATAGAAGAATGTAACCGCACCGTTGATGTGCTAGGTCATTATCACATTGGCACCATTCTCGACTACTCTGTGGAGGGGAAAGATTCGGAAGAAGATTTTGATCGCTGCGCAGCAGAAACAATTGCAACCATCGAGCGTGCACAAAACGATATTCGAATTCCTTTTTGTGTTTTTAAAGTAACAGGTCTTGCCAGGTTGGATTTACTTAAAAAAATTTCTTCAGAAGAAATCATTTCTTTGGAAGAGCAAGCAGAACTCCGTCGCATAAACAAACGTGTGGAAAATATTTGCCATGCTGCTCACGTTCAAAAAAAACCGATTTTTATTGATGCAGAAGAAAGTTGGATTCAAAAAGCAATTGATGAATTAGCGAATTCAATGATGTCAAAATTTAATACGCAAGAAGTAATTATTTACAATACTTTTCAACTTTACAGAAAAGACCGACTTGCTTTTTTAAAAAGTTCATTAGCGTTAGCAAAAAAAGAAAACTATATCCTCGGAGCAAAATTAGTTCGTGGAGCATATATGGAAAAGGAAAGAGCACGAGCACTAAAACTGAATTACCCTTCACCTATTCATGAAAACAAAGCAGACACCGATCGAGATTACGACAATGCGCTACTTTTTTGCGTGGAACATATTGATAAAATTGCGATGTGCGCAGGAACGCATAACGAAAGTAG
>NSIF01000016.1 GCA_002737665.1 Flavobacteriales bacterium
ATTATCAACCAACAAAACTCCAAACTACTTTCAATTGGCTTCATCATTGCACTTTTTTTCTCCACACAAGGATTTACTGCAATGATGGATGCATTCAACAAAAGCATTCACGTAAAAGAAAGACGAGCAGCTTGGAAACAACAATCAATTGCTATTATTATGGTTTTTATACTAACCATTTCGCTACTTATTGCTATCACAATTAGCATCGTTACGCAAGTTACAATTGACAGATTATTTAAATCTGATATAATAAATAATATATTGCTTACAACAGGACAATGGCTAATTCTAGCCATGTTATTTATGTTTATTATCGGAATTTTTTATCGTTACGGCCCAGCACAAAAAATGCATACCAATTTTATTAGTCCTGGAGTGTTGCTCTCAACTACTTTAATTATTATCACATCTATACTATTTGCTTGGTACATCAACAATTTCGGTAGATACAATAAACTTTATGGGTCAATTGGTTCAATCATTGTTATTTTAATTTGGATTTATTATAACTCAATAATGTTATTAATTGGATTTGAATTAGATGCAAGCATTGAAGGCGCAAAAGAAAAAAGCTTATCTCTTTTGGAGCAAGAAGAAATTGAAATGAAAAAAGAAGAAGCGCAGCTTTAGCTATTCAAAGACGCTGTTTAAAGTACTTTGAATGCTGAGAAATAATAATTGTTCTGAGCAGCCACTAATTCCACATTAATATAATAAGCAGCTAAAAATTCGGTGAATGCTAAAAATTCATGCGTCGGTACGGTGAATTCATCAAATAAAATCAAATCTCCTTTGCGCAAATGCGGGGCAATTGAAGTTAACACATACAATGTGGACGTATACAAATCGGCATCCATGTGAAACACTTTTCTAGAATCAGTATTGATTTTTGTCAAATGTTTTGGCAATGTATCCTGAAAAAGTCCTTTGTGAAAAGTTGCACGATCATCATTTACCTCAGGGAAATTACCTCCGGTTGACATTGCCCCCGCCTTAAAAACATTCCAGTCTTCGGGTAAACCCGTGAATGTATCAAAACCATCAAAAGTTGAATTGGGATCTTTGTTTTTTTCAACCCACCATTTAAACGATTTACCAGCAGCCACACCAAATTCTAAATAGGTAATAGGACCGTCTAATTTTTCATCTGTAAATAGAAAATCATATAGCTTATAACGTTTGTTATAATCCCATTTGGAGGAATAAAAATCATTTAATTTTGGCGAAGGCGTCTTTGCTCTCCACTTTGACATTTTGGATAAATAGACTAGATTCATGAGCAAGCCACTGAATGGTTCTACAAGTACATGCAGACGCATGCGCATAAAAAACGTTTTTGACTTACGAATAAAAAAGAGTTTGGTTTGCATAGGAGCACAAATGTAATAAAATTGAGAAATCTTATTAAAATGAAAAAGATCGCTTGCAACTGAACATCTAAAACATAGCTCTTGTCCCTATATTTGTATTCCAACAAATCTCAATAAAATGATGGTCAGAAATACTATATGCTCCATATTCCTACTAATGGTAATTAATGCCGTCGGTCAAAATCCAACTATTGCATATCGCTCAACTGAAAATCCGCATTATTGGAAAAATAAATCACCCATTCTAGGTTATTGGCAGCAAGATACCTATTACAAAATACAAGCAAGTTTAGATGATCAAACAGACATCATTACAGGAGAAGAAGAGTTAACCTATTTCAATAATTCTCCTGACACACTCACTTATGTCTATTTCCATTTGTATGAAAATGCATTTCAACCGGAATCTTATACAGAAGATTTGTACAAAGGAAACGGCATTAAAGTAAAATATGGAAAATACGAATCGCAGAAAAAAGGAACTGAAGTAATTTCAATTTCGATAAATGGTGAAACATTAAAAACAGAACTTGATAATACAATTCTGAAAGTTTGGTTAAAAAGCCCCTTGTTACCAAACGTATCGGTGAAAATAAAAATTTCCTTTAAAACTTACTTTGACAAAGGAGAAACTATTAGACGTAGGATGAAATTTTATAAAAATTTTGGATCTAAACATTATGATGGCGTGCATTGGTATCCACGCATTGCAGTTTACGATCAAAAATTAGGATGGGATACAGACCAACATTTGACAAGAGAATTTTATGGCGATTACGGAGTGTATGATGTGGAAATTACATTGCCAAGTCATTATATTCTCGATGCAACTGGTATTATGACAAATGAACAGGAAATGTTACCTGCCGACTTACGTCAAAAATTAGACATAGCAAATTTTAAAAATAAGCCATGGGGTTCCGAGCCAAGTATTATTTTAAAAGCAGATGGCAGTGTAAAAACATGGAAATTTCATTCAGAAAACACACATGACTTTGCATTTACCACATCGCCAAATTACAGAATAGGCGAAACAAACTGGAATGGGATAAGAGTTATAGCACTTTGCGAAGAACAGCATTGCAGTGGTTGGCAAAACGCATCTGCTTTTTCTGCAAAAGTGATTGAATTTTATTCCAAAAATATTGGAATGTATGCTTATCCTAAAATGATTGTTGCTGATGCGCAAGATGGGATGGAATATCCAATGCTTACGCTAGACGGTGGCCGTGATCCAGACTATCGATCGCTGCTTGCACATGAAATAGGCCATAATTGGTTTTTCGGTATGGTAGGAAGTAATGAAACTTACAGAGCTTTGCTTGATGAGGGATTTACACAATTTATTGACTCTTGGTGCCTACGAAGTATAGATGGTGAAAATTTAGTACACTATCAATACAAATCAAATTATGTAACTAAATTTAATCAGGAAGACAAAGTAATAAATTCTGAAGTATATAATAGTTATATAAGATCAGCAGCTAATGGAGATGAAACAATTATTGACCAACATTCAGATCATTTTAACGGAGCAATTCGACACGGTGGTGGTTACTCAAACGTTTACTCCAAAACGGCAACAATGCTTTACAACCTACAATATGTATTAGGTGATTCACTTTTTAATGCTGCATTTTCACATTATTTTAATCAATGGAAATTTTGTCATCCCTACGTAGAAGATTTTCGCAATTCTATCATTCAATTTACAAATGTCGACCTCAATTGGTTTTTTGATCAGTGGTTGACGCAAGGCCAAACTATTGATTATAGCGTAAAAGCTGTAAAAAAGGCTGACTCCGTAAACACCTATTTAGTAAAGTTTGAACGACATGGCCGAATGCAAATGCCAATAGACTTCACAATTATTTCTAAAGATGGAAAAAAATACAACTATTATATTCCAAATACTTGGTACGAAAAGAAAACCAATGCAACTATTTTACCTAGATGGATTGGATGGGATAAAATTCGTCCCTCCTATACCGCTAAAGTTGTTATCGAACATGGAATTGCAAATGTGCTAATTGACACTACACATCGGCTTGCAGATGTGAACATGCTGAATAACGCATTGAAGATGCCAAAGGAAATGATTTTCGATTCTAAGATTTACAATACACCGGCATGGGAAAATTACACATTAAAATTACGTCCCGATTTATGGTACAATGGCTACGATGGAATTAAGGCAGGTCTTTTTCTTTCAGGAGATTATTTAGGAACCATTAAAGCATTTAATCTTACAGTCAATTTAAATACTGGTATTGGAAAAAGTCAATTAGAAAGTAAAGATTACTTGAACAAATATGATCCATTTTCTGTCGTATTTAATTTTAGAACTCCAACAGATAAATTTATAAAAAATTCAGCCGTTTATTTAAATGCACGACACCTTGATGGATTGGATGCTGCCACAACTGGCTTTGAGCTTTGGGATGCAAAGCGAAAAAACAGTTTTACTATTCAATACAAAATGATGTATCGCAAGGATTCGACTGATCTAACATATCTCGTTAATCCAAATGATTGGGGAGTTGGGAAATTCAACAATACGATGCTACTTAGCTACGAACATCCCTACAACTATTACCGCGGAAATGGTAACATTAAAATGAACTTATCGACATCAGTTATTGGAAGTGATTATGATTATCATTTCCTTTCGATTAACGTAGTCAATAAAAATGATTTAGGAAAAATAAATATCAATACGCGTACGTTTGCTCAAATCGGAACAGGGACCAACTGGGCTAGTGAGTCGATGTTATACGGTGCGGGTGCGAATCCAGAATCACTGATGGATAATAAATACACTCGATCAGTTGCAATTTTCCCAGACAATTGGGGGGGGTATGGAGCAGACATAAATCATTTTCAAGCTGGTGGTGGTTTAAATATGCGTGGCTACGCTGGTTATCTTATGTCGCAACTTGACAAAACTGGCGGAGTACGAAATACCTACAAGGGCACAACTGGTTATGCTGAAAACATAGAGCTAGAATTTCAAGAACTTTTTAGTTTTATTGGAAGAATTGCACCAAAATTAAATTCGATAATTGGACTAAAAACATATTTATTTGGAGATATTGGTGCCATCAACTTCAACTTACCAAATGAATCGTTTGCTATGAGTGATTTCCGAGCAGATGCTGGAATAGGTTGCGCATTAACAATAAAACGCTTTCCCCCACTCCAATTAGTTAAACCGCTAATCATTCGATTTGATATGCCCTTGTTTTTAAACAGCACTCCATATAATTCTCCAGAATATATTCAGATGCGATGGGTTGTAGGTATCAATAGAGCGTTTTAGACTTCGATACGGTTTCGAATAAAATGGTTCGGTGGTTTATGAAAAGCATAATTTCGAAACCGTATCGAAGTCCTATCACCAAACAACAGCGTGTTATATTTTTTCTGCAATACCAATAATGGTATCTGTCTGATGACTTCTAGATAAAAAATCATTGTACGATTTTTCTAATTGAGCATCATTAAAATGTGTCAATATTTTTTGACCACCCGGCTTTCCATCCCGCAACCATCCAAGATGATTGGCCAATGGATGCCGTTGAAATCCTAGAATTTGAATATTTTTAAATCCGGCAGCTTGCAAATAAGTTTCCAAACTTTTATGAGTGTGTAAAATCAAATGTTCACTCCATAATGTAAATTTTTTAAATGATTCAAGATTATAGCTTGTCAAAAGCGCATCTCCTGCATGCGGAACTTCAATAAATACTTTTCCACCAGTATCAAGTGAGGCATTCAACATTTTTAATGAATCCAAAGGATTGGTGATGTGTTCAAATACATGAAATAGAGAAATGAAATCAAATTTTGTTTTTTGCTCAGCTAATTCTTTTATTGATGCAAGAGTATTGTATCCAATGTGTGTTAGATTACTTCGAATGTCATTTTGAGGTTCAACGGCAACAATTTCTTTTGCAAATGGTTTTACTAAATCTAAAATACCTCCAAGGCCAGAACCTACATCGGCAAATTTTTTGCCTAACACATATTCCTTTATTTGGCTCGCTCTGCGAACATCATCGATCGCTGTTTCTTTTAATCCTGCTGCACGATCTTCAGAACTCCAATAGGAAGTGCCAGACTTTGCTTCATAATAAGTAGCACCAACATGGTCTGATCGATCAAGGAAAATTACACCCGATTTTTCACAACGTAAAACACCAACATCATTTCGATCGCGTACCTGAGGATAAAAAGGATTGATTGAACTCGCATCAATGATTCCGAGTTGAAGTAATTCGTTGTAAATTATATTTGACTTTAAATCAGTTTTCATTAATTGCAAATTACTCATTACTACTAATAACGCTAAAACAACCAATACAATTTGGTTGCTGTAAAGATACTCACATCAATTTAATAGGGCAATCGATACCCAACAAGAACATGTTTTAAAATTATTTATTCCTTGTAAATATCTTTTTTACTAAATGATGATATTCAGGGACAATTTTAAAGTACAGTGAAAGCGAGATAAATAAAAGTGTAATTAATGAACCTCTGCAAGCAATTGCAAGCCATGGGTTTTCGGGGACAGCCATAAAAATTCCCACAAACAATGCCGTTCCAATAATCACAATTGTCTTTACGGTATGCATAGCATACGGTTGCATTCCAAATTTTTTCCATATGTATATAAATTTCATAAAATTATAAAGCGTACTGGCAATACCAGTTGCAATTGCAGCGCCTTCAATTTCGTAAATAGGAATTAAAAACATATTTAGAAATACCGAAACTACTAATAGAATGGAAAGAAAAAATACACCCCAAATGTATTTTGAGGAATTGATAATAATTGGAGAATTAACGCCTGTCGCCATATTTACAATTGAACCAATACTCAAAATAATAGTTACACCTGCAGCAGCTGCAAATTCAGGTTTCATTAGACTTAAGAAATCATGAATATTCGTAATGATGCAAACAGCAAGAAAGCCACCAAAAAGAAAAAGTACTCGAACAGAACGATAATAAATTTCTTTGATTTCTTCTAAATTATTAACAGCAAAGGCCTGCGCTATTTTTGCAGAAGCAATTCGCTCAATAGAATATAAAGGCGTTTCAATAAATTGAGCCATAAACATACCAATCATAAAAATACCACTGAAATTTTCTCCCAAATAACTTCCAATCATCATGTTATCCAGCGACTTCAAACTCAAAGAAGTTAAGGCAGTTAATGTCAATAAAAATGTGTACCGAAAAATCCCTGAAATACCAATAGATTTAACAAAACTCCAATCTACTTTTAATCCTGGGCGATCCACGATACATATATAAGCGATGAGCAGAAGTAATTGAGTGCCATATGCAATTGCAATACTTAATACAAAAAAGTTTAAGGGAATCCAACCCACACCATAGGCAATAGTTCCTATCACTAAAACTATTCTCACCAAAATATCATTCAAAAATGATGGAAATGTTGTTTTTTGCAAACTATTACAATAAGCATTTAACGAGATTGCAAAAGTCATGATTGCTGCCAAAGGAAATGCAAAATCGAAATATTCAGTAAAGAGCGGGGAATGTTTTGAATAAGATTGAATGAGCCAGTCACGCATAAAATATAACAATACCCCCCCAATAAGAATTCCCAACATTGGAAATAATAAAACAAAACCTAAAAAACCATGATGTCTTTTTTGCTCATTTTTAAATAATGGAAAATACTTGACGCACATGTTAGATGCGCCAAGAAGTAAAAAGGTCGTCAACAAAGCACTAAACGATATTAATAAACCAGCCAATCCAATTTCACTCGTAGTTAACCAATGGGGCTGAATAAGAATACGGCTTAGAAAGCCGAGGGCCACACCAACATATATAATGATGGTATTAATTAAGCCTTGCTTTTGAATGGTTCCCAATTTGATAGGTTTAGGTACTTTTACAACGGGTATAAAAATAGATGAAATCAAGACACGTACGAATCTTCCTTAGCACATCGCAAATCTGCACTATTTATGCTACGCTGCTCGCTAAAGCAACGCGGCAGGAAGGAGATGCAGCTATTTTATTCATAGATGGCAGTAAACGGAAGCAAGGCCTAATAGATTTGATTACCAAAACCTCTAAAATATATCCTTGGACACTTTTACATGATTTTTCAATTCCCATGGGTGAAGACCATGATTATAACCCAACAATTGGTAAAAATATTACCAGAAAATTTAAAAATTGGCCTTTTATCAAATCAATTTATGATTTCATGCTTAAAAAACACATGGATCGTATTGACATTCACTACCGAAAAGAGCTGCTCTTACAATTAAACCCGTATTTGACAAAAGACACTCAGATAAGTTTATACATGCTCACCCAAACTTATTTAAACCGTCCATTGATGCAATTATTCCCTTCCGCCTCCATCAATTACATCGAGCATGGAATGGGTGATTACTATTATATACTGGACCCAAAAACACCAAAAGGAAACTTTTATTGTCTTTTTTCAGAAGGATATAAAAAATTTCTAACGAAAAATGGACAGTCCGCAAATTGGGTGAAAAATTTACCAGACGTAAACTCTTTTTCTGAAATTGCGAAGCAACTTAATAATGATCAAGAAAATAAATCGAATGTCGATAAGTTAAAAATTCCTGAACTGCCTATCGTATTTATTTTATTGGAAGCCGTCGATATGTATAATATAAAGAGTGCATTTTGGTCGGAATATCTAAATCATATTTTTTTACAATTAGAAAAACCAAAGCAATACCATTATTTACTCAAGCCACACCCCATGCAGTCGGCAGACTCAATGGTTGCAACTATCAAGCATTTGGATTCCCTTGGCTATTCCTATTCAATTTTAGATGAATCTCAATTAATTAATACGAGTGCAGAGGTGTTATTTTCTATTTGGGAAAAACAAACAAGACACGTCTTCTGTTTATTTTCATCGGGTTGTTATTACCTGTCACAACTGTACACAGGAACTAACATACAATATTGGTATTCTACCGAATTTCTGAGTCATTACATATCGAATGCGCCACCACAATTTAAAAAAATGTTTGTTGAAATACGGCCCATCATAGAAGAAGTCTTAACAGAAAAATGCAAGTCTTACTAAAGACTCCAACCATCATCGACCAGAATATTCTGACCGTTCACAAAAGTTGAAGCATCACTCAATAAGAAGAGTAATGTACCGCAAATATCCTGTTCTTTCAGCAAACCTTTCGTATTGCCAAAAGAATTGTATTGTTGAATAAAAGAATCAGGTTGATTATTCTCTATTCCTCCTGGAGAAATTGAATTGCAACGGATATTTTTCCCTTTAAAATAGCGCGACATGTATTTTGTTAAATGAATGACGCCGGCTTTCAAAACAGCATACTCTACAGGCATTGTCATTGGTGTACCATCATAAATTTCAAAACGAGGTGGCACAACACCATAAACTGAAGCCAAGTTCACAATATTACCAGCATTTTGATTCATAAAATAATTAGCAAAATGTTTGGAGCAACTAAAATACCCACCCACATGCATCCCCACATTTTCTACAAAATCGTGATAGGCTACATCTTCAAAAACTTTACCATAGTTTTTATTACGTGGATAAGCATTATTTACCAAAGCATCGATTTTTCCAAATTTAGCATGTGTAGTTTCAATCAATACCTCAACAGAGGAATCAGAAGTAACATCTAAAGAGCAAAATATTGCGCGCCCTTCAAATCTACTCGCTAGATCAAGAACTAATTCCTTCCCTGAAGCATCACTTTTATCTGCTACAACTACACTACCGCCAGCAACACAAATAGCTTCGCAAAATACTCGGCCGAGCAAACCTGCTCCACCAGTTACAACAATAACTTTTCCTTTCAGTTCCATATTATTTTTCAATTTCTAAAATTGACCAATTCATTAAATAGCCTGCAGAAATTTGCAATCGACCCTTTTCAGAATTCACCGTAAAAGTACCAATCCCAGTTCCCTCAAATGTAAAATCAATTTCAGGAATAAATTCATGTAATTTAAATTTATTTACCTTATTAGTTAGCCATTTCGAAACTGTTTTGGAAGAATAAGTATTGTAAGAAAATCCCAAACCGACTGATTCATTCGACTGACTATGGTCAAGAAGTTTTGCAAAAATATCTACGTTGTGATGCAAATTAAAAAGCGAACTGGCATAAATTTTCCCCCCTGGCTTTGTAATACGAATTAATTCTTGCAATGCCTTCTCAGGTTCATCTAACCAAGATAAAGTTTGCCAACAACAAACTAAGTCATACTTATTATCAGGAATGTGTTTGAGGTTATAAATATTCGCTTGAATATAAGTACATGAAGGACCATTTAATTCCTGGGCCAACTTCAATCCATCTTCATTAAAATCGGAAAGCATGAAACGAGCATTCGGATAAATAGAACGCAGGTGAAAAGAAAGTGTTCCTCCACCACAAGCAATGTCAGCTATGTCTTTAAATATTTTCCCGGAATCTAACAAAAGTGTTTCGAGAAATTTTTGTTGCTCCGTTTTAACAATAGATTTGGCATAATATTTCTTTGTCTCCTCACTGTTCGCTTGGAGTGCCTTTACATAATCATTTCCTTGCTCGTCGCCCATCTAATTATATTTTCTGAACACAGGTTTTATAGCACGTCCTACTAAATATTTTTCCACACCATCATGCAGCGCAGCTTTATAAACTTTCAATGATTTTTCGACAGCAGCAAGCGTCAAATCTAATTCAGTTGAACCATGTGAATAAGAAAGTGCTACCCAAGGAATTAAGACTCCGTTCTTGATCATTTCTTGAGAAAACAAAGTTCTAAATTCAAGTGACGCTTGACCATTTTTATCTTTCGTAAAATAATAAGGTGAACAGGCGAAACCTTCAGCACTGAAATTATTCTCAATACCAAGGTTTTTTGATATTGAATTCATTCCTGTAATTAACTTTTTACCATAATCCCACAAATGTGAAGTTACAGCTAAGGTCTTGTAAACCTCCACCGTCTTTATAAATGCCCCAAAAGCCGACATTTCAGATCCATGTGTAGTTGAAATCAAAAAAACGCGTTCAGCACCCTCATTACGAATTCCGCCAAGATCCATGATTTCTTTTTTACCAACAAGTGCAGCCAATGCAAATCCATTTGCCATTCCTTTTCCAAACGTAGCCAAATCGGGCTCAATATCATACACCTTCATTGCGCCCTGCAAATCCCACCGAAAGCCTGTAATCATTTCATCCAAAATAAAAACAGCACCATTTTTTTTACAGAGTGCTTTTACCTGATGAAGAAAATTTAATGTTTTAGCTGTACATGCTATTTTATCTGTACAAGTTGTTTTATTTCCACAAGCTGTTTTATCTAAAATAAGTTTCCCATCGCCAGCACAAGGAGAAACAAAAGTTGCGGGTTCAAGAATAACACATGCAATTTGATTTGGATATTCCGCAAATAATTTTTCAAGCGAAGCAATATCATTGTAATTAAATTTCAAACTATTCGCCTTTTCCTCAGAAGGAATGCCTTTATCCATTGGAGTAGTGCCAATAAACCAATCGTCATACGTAAAGAAAGGATGTTCTGCAGCCATCGCTACAAATTTCTTTCCAGTATAGGCACGTGCAAGTTTGACAGCTGCTGTGGTAACAATTGAACCGTTCTTAGCAAACTTAACCTGATCTGCCCATGGGAAAAGACTAACCATTAATTCCGCCGCTTCTAATTCAGACAAGGAAGCACGTGTAAGGTTATTGCCCTTTCTAATTTCTGCAATACCAGCTTCAGAAATTTCATCGTAATTATAACCAACAGTTACAGAACGCAAGCCCATTCCATAATCCAAAAATTTATTTCCATCGGGATCAAATACATAAGCACCTTTTCCGTGAGACAGAATTTGAGGTGCATTCAAAGGATATTGATCATCGCCACGACTGTAGGTATGAGCGCCACCAGGAATTACTTTATTTAATCGATCACTGTAATTCATAATAAATGAAATTCAAAAAAGAAAAAAACAAATCTCAATATATTTTGAGAAAATTTAGATTTCAACCTTTTGATTTATAATTCTTTTATTGATTTTTATAATTTGATTTTTATTCTAAAGTTCCCTCTTCTTTTGCTTTCATTAATGTTTCAATGAGCATAAAATCAACAAGATCGTCAATTTCAAATGATTTCCATTTTGGCATTTCAAATCCCAATGTTTTTTCGTGATAAAATGTTTTACGCTGGCGTAGAGCTGTCACCTTGGAAATATACATACTCCCTTCAAAAAAATAAACGTCGTCAATTTCCTGTCTACGTTTGAATATGAAATTTTCACCTGCATACGAAGTGATGAAATGTTCTTTGTTTTTCAATGCAAGAAATGCAGGATTGCCGCTCTCCGTTCTGCAAATTCCTACTACACTTTCAGCACCCTCTGTATGTTGTAACAAATTAAATGCGCTAAGAATATCCTGATCATCTCGCTGTGGCGATGTGGCTTCCAACATACACACATAATCAAACTCCTCCCCTACATTCTCAAAATAAGCTAAAGCATGTAAAACAACATCTATTGATGTCGAAGTATCTGTCGCTAATTCAAGCGGACGCATAAAAGGAACTTCAGCATTGAATTGAAGTGCAACATCAGCTATTTCCTGACTATCAGTTGAAACAACAACCCTTCCATTTATTTTTTCTGCAACAGCCAAAGCCGTTTCAATAGTCCAAGCAACTAATGGTTTTCCCAACATCGGAAGTGTATTTTTCCCCGGAAGCCCTTTGCTTCCACCACGTGCAGGAATTAAAAATAAAACACTCGGCTTAGTTGGAGTCATTGAGCTTTCGCGTTTTGAAAATGGCACTTACTGCTTTAAGAATACTATTTTGTTCTTCAGCAGAAATAGTAACTGAAGAAGGCAAACTTATTCCATTTCTTGAAAGGTGATCGGTCACAGGAAATGTTTGTCCATTTCTTACATATTCTAAATAAGGTGGCATAGCATGTAGCGGATAAAAAACGGGGCGAGTTTCTACTCCATTCTTCATTAACTTTTCTATTAATTCATCACGCGATACACCACCTTTAGGATCAATAATTGCTGTGTACAGCCAATAACCATTAAACGCCCATTCCATTTCAGGTGGAATCGTAATATGCGTATTGACACTTAAACCCGCATTATAAACAGCAGCCATGTTTCTTTTCGCTTTCACAAATTCATCTAATCGTTCCAATTGAGCAACACCAATAGCAGCTTGAATATTTGTCATGCGATAATTAAATCCAACGAAATCGTGCCAATATCTTTTTTGTTTCGACATTCCATGATCACGAAGTACCATTGCTTTGTTACAAACATTTTCATCTTTAAATAAAACCATTCCACCTTCACCTGTTGTAATTGTTTTATTTCCGAAGAAACTAAAAGTTGCTGCATCTCCAAATGAGCCAACATGCTGACCTTTATAAAGCGCACCCAAAGCTTCAGCACAATCTTCAATCACTAACAAATTATGTTCTTTGGCAATTGCCATCAATTCATCCATGTGACAAGGATGTCCATAAATATGGACAGGCATTATGGCTTTTGTTTTTGGAGTAATTAATTTTTTAACTGCCTCCGGAGAAAGTGTCCAGGTTTCAGCATCAACATCTGCAATAACAGGCGTTGCTCCTGTGTAAATGACTCCGTTAATTGATGCAGCAAACGTTAAATCAGGTACAATTACTTCATCGCCTTCACCAATTCCAAGTGCGACAAGCGCAAGGTGAATAGCAACAGTTCCATTGCTAACAGCAACACCGTATTGCATGGCAGAATATTCAGCAAATACTTGTTCGAATTTTTTTACGTAAGCACCTTGAGAAGAAATCCATCCTGTGGTAATACATTCGGTAACATATTTTAATTCGTTACCATTCAACAATGGAGTCATTACAGGAATACGATGCGCCCTTGTAAAACTTGCATAATCAACAGGTACATTATTTTCATCGACAAGTGGAATATGTCTAATCCGATCGGTTATTGTTGCTTGAATCTGATCTATTGGCGTGGTAACAGGTAAGGATGTGTATTTTGTCTGCATGACATCCATCACTTTACTCTCCACCGATTTACCATCAATCAAAGCACGACGAATATCTCCATCTGTAACTACACCAATTAATTTACCAGATTGGTCAACTACGAAACAAGTTCCCTGTGCATTGGAATCGATAATTTTAAGGGCATCCTTTACTGCTCGATCGGCGGTAATAATGAATTCATTAATTTCAGGACTGTGGCTCATTAATTTTTAATTTCTGATATCAAAGTTACAATAATTGGGGTAAAAATTGGACAAGCATTTTAAAAAGCAATTTTAGAAAACAACAGATTTTCCAATCCTTTCAATTCAGCTGCACTTTGTTTTCTAACCTCCAAAACATGCAATGACTGAGGTACTTGTTTTAAAAAGGGTAAAAACCAGTAATTCTCATCAAACGGTTTATTATTGTCTTGTAAGCCATCATTATCAGAATGATGAATACAACGAGTAAAAGGAAGGATTTTTTGAGTCGCCTCAGCTAAATTAAAATTTAACGTATTAGCGGAAACTTTTAAATGGGCTGTGTCGAACAATATGCCACATCGCGGGTCAGCAATTTCCTCAATCATAAGCAACATTTCATCGGCTTCTACATTCAGTAATGGATTTAAGCCGTTCGTATAAACATTCATTTTTGCTAACACATTATTTTCCAACAAAAAACCAGTAGGTAAATCCAATGTTGCATGGAGCACTTCACGAATTGATGCCAAAAAATAATGCCAATGCTTTGCACGATCAAATGAAGCTATTTTACTTAGTTCTTTGCCAAGTTCAGCAGGTTGAGGATCGACACAAAAGCCAGCATGAGCGGAAAAAAAAGGAGCACCAACCGCAAAACTCAATTGTATTCCACGAACACAATGCGAAATTGATTTTCGACGAATTTCTTCGTCGCCACTACCTAAATTTAAAACAAAAGGAATTTCAGGCGCAGGGAAATAATTATGAGCAAATCGTTTGATTGGCGCGTTTAAAAATAATTCCTCTAGCTCTGGACTAAATGCCATGCCAGAAGAAAATTCCAGAATAAAATTATTTTCTTTTGCAACATCAATGATATTTTCTGCCGTCTGTCCCGCGAACGCAAGAGAACTTATTACTGCTTGCTTCGAAACGGGTAGCTGCCATTCATAAAACCCAAATAATTCTTTTTTTTCTATGAGTTGAAAATCAAACTGCTCATACAATTTTATGGCTGCTTCATTCACATGATCAACAGCTAACTTTACTTTAGATAATCCAATGGAGCTTGCAGAAGCCATCAACCGGCCCATCATTATTCTTCCCAATCCTTTTCCAATGGAATTACTCTTAACCGCAATACCTAACCAAATTGTTTCTCCTTCCCTATCGAGATGTCCATATGCTTTAACATCGCCATCCTCTTCAATGACCCAGGTACAAAGGTGGTTTTCAATAACTGTAAATGGGCGAGAAGAAAAATAGCGAAAGGAGTCCAATGATTTGCCGGCCTGAGCAACAAATTGCTCAAGTAATATAATGTTCGAACTGTTAACGCGAATAAATTTCATTTTAAAAATGTAATTAGAAATTAAAATCTTGCAAATCAGTTCCAGTAAACGCCTCGTCCTTATTCACATCTTTCAATAATTTCTTCCCAATAACTAATTCCAACATTTTGGGTGCTAATCCATTTGCCGGACGTTTAAATCCGATATGTTCTGCAGAAAGAATTGTTCCTTTTTTTAAGTCTAATTTAGCAACTATACTTCTGCGCATACCGAAAGTATTTTTTACTTCAGCAGCCGATGGGTTTTTGATTCCGTCACCAATACATTTTTCAATGTTTCGTACACCCTGAATTAATTCCAAGAATTCCTTTGGCTCCAGAGAACTGGAATGGTCAGGACCGGGCAATTCTTTATTGAGTGTAAAATGTTTCTCAATTACTTCAGCGCCTAAAGCAACCGCTGCAAAACACGCATAATTATTAGGTACATGATCCGAATAGCCGATTGTGACATTTAACTCATCGCGCATCGTTATCATGGCGCTGATGTTTGTGTCTTCAATTTTTGAAGGATAATCGGTGTTGCATTGCAATACAACTAAATTTTTATTTCCTGTACTGTGAATGGCTTCAACCGCTTCTCTCACTTCTTGCATCGTTGCCATTCCTGTCGAAATAATTAGCTGCTTGCCAAATTTTGCAACATATTTCAAGAACGGTGTTTCCACTAATTGGCCGGAAGCAATTTTGAATCCGTCAACACCAATACTGTTCAATAAATCAGCATCTTCTAAATTATAGGGAGTCGACAAAAAACGGATTCCTTTTTTATCGCAATGATCTTTAATAGTTTTGAAAGCATCTCGACTCAATTCGAGTTTTTTCAACATATCGAATTGCGATTCATTTTTATCAGTCACTTGAAGCTGGTAATTTGCTTTGGGTGAATTGGCAGTAACAATTTGTTCCGCCCTGAAAGTCTGAAATTTCACACAATCAGCACCAATCTCAACAGCTTTATCAACCAGTTGCAGTGCTAATTCAAGACTTCCATTGTGATTCACACCCGCCTCAGCAATTATAAAAACTCTTACCATAGGATCAAAGGTAGGAAATTGACAGAAAAAATTCCCCCGACCAAAGCGAGAGAATTAAAGGATTTTTAAGCTAATTTATTTCAATGTATCAATTATCCTATTTTCAGGATTTTTTATTAAGTTTTACGTTCTCTTTAAAACATAAAAAGTACAATTTTACAAAAGTACAATGACAAAAAAATCAGCAAAATCAAAAGTCTCAGATTACCAACACTGAACTTGATACGAAGCACAAAACTTCATTTAACCAAGAATTGCTTAACATAGGAGGTGCTGTTATGGGCTGGTTTTATTCTTTTATTACTTTAAATGATTGTTTCATATTCTCTCCCACGCTCAACAAATAAATACCAGTCGATAGGCCGCCCAGTTCAATAATAGTATTCTCTGAGTTAATTTTTCCAGATAAAACTGATTTCCCAGTGCTGTCATAAACAGTATAAACAGAACCTAATGATTTTGCGTCTGCTTTTACATTGATTTGGTTCTCAGCTGGATTAGGATAGACTAAGAAATTATTTTCTTTTACTATTTCATTTATTCCAACACTAAGGCACAACTGTATTGTGTATCCTCCTGTATTTACTGGTTGTGTTATACAAACCATAGGGCAAGAACAAGGAATTGATGGAGAAACACAAATTATCATACTATCCGTTGGTGAATTTGATTGAACAGTGGCTGACCATATATGTATAGAAGGGGTGGAGGTACTATCTACTGAGTTCCATATAACACTGCCTACTCCTGTAGCATCATACCATGTACCGGATACAGTATAAGGGCAATTACCTGGATTGATAATATAAATCGAAAAACTAGTGCTTTGAGAAAAAGTAACGGTAGTCAATAAAAGTAAAATTGAGCTTAAGAAGAAATGTTTCATATAGGATGATTTAATTTTATCCCTACTCTTATGACTTTTCGGAATATGCCCCGTTTATTAAAGTTGTTTCTGGTCTCAGCTTTTCCACTTCAAATATACTAAAACTTACCTCTAACGTTTGAGTGAAGCTATAAAAAGTGTTTATCGATAAGTCAAAGATACATTTTAAAAGCAAATCACAATCCGAGTCCGCTATTAGCCCCCGTTACTACTTTTGTTTTCAATGTGTAAATGCGATTTAATAATTGATATTTTACAAACATTTAGTAGTTCAAATACCAAATGCTACCCGTTAAAATACTTGCAAAACTAATCCAAATTAAGTATGGTATTTGAATGTAGGCTGCTATTTTATTGATTTTTCGGAAAATAATAATCATAAAAAGAATAGTTAGCCAAAGTAGAATAATTTCTATCAATTAAATTCCTAATGCGTGAAATTTAAAAAACAGAAAATTCCAAAAGAAATTTAAAGAAAACTGAAGCGCAAAAATGATGATACCAATATTCCGTATTTTAGTTTTTGGGGACAGTAGAATCACATGGATTGAATAACCCATTAATGCATATAAAATAGGCCATACAAATATAAAAAGGTATGTCGGCGGACTAAAGTCTAGTGTTTTTAAAGAAGATGTCTACTCGTTATTGCCTGCAGCAGTTAGTGTGCCGCCAATACCGCCAATAAATAAACAGAGGATAACACAGATTACTAGATGTACTGCTTTTTTCATTGTATCAAAATTAATTTAATTTTTCAACATAGATACTTTGGTTGTCTTAGAATTGCAGCTAACGGTTTCGGATTTGGCGAAGGTTGCGATTTTCACCACAAACCGGCAGGCAGGCAGATGTTCATACGAAGCACACACTTCAAATGTAGAAAAAAGTTTCTACGAATCACGTAACCCGCCATTATGCCAAACCACTGAACTACCACTTTCGGGCAGCTACTGTGATGGTGCGTTTTTTATTTGTAATTGTTCGTTATGTTTTAAAACAGTCCTATTTTAACTTACCCCAAAGTTTACTATTAAAACAAAGTAAAGTGTTACATAATTAGTTAAAAAGTTGTCAAATTACCACATAAAAAAGATTTGGATTGGATTAATTCGAAAAAAAAATCATTTTGTATTTTATTTGATATATTTTTAGGACTTATTTGATTTAAAGAGTATGACTTTGGCATTTTTGAAACGTAAAAAATTCTGGAAGCGATTTGTGTTGTTTGCCTTAATATCACCAGTCGTTTTATTCTTCTCTGTTCTGCTAATTGTGTATGTAAAACAAGATGCAATTGTAAAAAGTCTCATTGAAACAGCGAATAAAGATTTTAAAGGTGCAATTCGAATCAAAGGAAGTCACATAGCGCCATTTGCTGATTTCCCATATATTTCAATTGATATTGAAGGTTTAGAAATTTTTGAAGGGGATGATTTTGAATCTAAAAAACGGATTCTTCAAATCAATGAGACCTATATTGGTTTTGATATCAGCGGACTAATGACAGGTAAGTATGATGTAAAATCTATTCGTTTGACAGATGGAGACATTCGTTTAGTTAGACATTTAGACGGTTCATTTAACATTGTAAAGGCCTTTGAGACAGGTTTACCACCTGAAAAAGTAAAAGAAGAGTTTCATTTAGATTTGAAGTCCATTAAACTAGATAAAATAGATATTTCGAAGTATAATGAGTCTAATGGAATGATGGTAGACGCTTACATCACCAAAACTACAACTTCATTCAAAACGACGAATAAACACCTTTCTATAGGACTTGACTCAAAGTTTGAGTTGAGCCTGATAAAAAATGGTGACACAACATTTATTAAGCACAAACACTTTAAAGTAGATACGAAACTTGATTTGGATGAATTGACGCAAGTACTTTCAATTACAGAAACAGAGGTATTACTTGAAGGTGCATCATTTCAGTTTGGTGGCAAGGTGGATTTTAAAGATGAAGCGAATGTTGACCTTCATTTCAAGGGCAATAATCAGAATTTTGATTTGTATTTGGCTATGTTACCAAAAGATTTGTCTAAATCCTTAAAAGAATTTGACAACCAAGGTAAAATCTTTTTTGATGCTCGAATAAAGGGAAAGACCATGAATGGACAGCAACCCCAAATAAATGCAAAGTTTGGTTGTAAAAATGGTTATTTCAACAACCTAGAATCGAAGAAGAAATTAGAAAAAATAGGTTTTAAAGGGAGTTTTACGAATGGTAGCAAACGCGATTTATCGACAATGCGATTTGAATTAGAAAACTTCAGTGCTAAGCCAGAAGCTGGAACATTTAAGGGGAAGTTGTCAGTTGAGAATTTTGATTCGCCAACTATTGACATGAACTTAATTTCCGATTTCGATCTTGATTTCTTAGCCAAGTTTTTAAATACAAAAGAATTAAAGGGATTATCAGGCCGGGTAATTTTAACTCTGAATTTTCACGACATTATTGATTTGAATAATCCTGAAAAAAGTATAGAGCGACTCAACGAATCATATTATAGTAAATTAGAAATCCGAAAGTTGAAGTTCAAAACACCACGTTATCATTTACCTCTCGAAAATCTAGATTTGCAAGCAACAATGATAGGTAACAGAGCCAACATTGAACAATTTAATATGAAGATCGGAAAATCGGATTTGAATATAACTGGTTCAGTGAGTGATTTAATGGCTATTATTCATCACAGCTCTGATCTTGTTTCGACAGATTTAAAAATCAAGTCTAAATTTTTGGACATTAAAGAGTTGACATCAGGCGATAAAAATGCTAAACCATTCGACGAACAAATTAAAAATTTAAGTTTGAGCTTGAAGTTTTTAAGTTCAGCAAAGGCAATATCGGAATCTAAAACACTTCCTTTAGGAGAGTTTTTTATTGAGGATTTACATGCCAAAATGAAACATTATCCCCATGAATTGAAAAATTTTCATGCGGATTTATTCGTAGATGAGAATGATTTTCGTCTTATGGATTTCTCAGGAATGATTGATAATTCAGATTTTCACTTTTCAGGAAGACTAGATAATTACAACATATGGTTTGATGAAAAAATAAAAGGTGACACAAGAGTTGAATTCGATTTAACATCGAAATTGTTACAGTTTGACAATGTTTTCACTTATGGTGGTGACCGATTTGTACCAGAAGACTATCGTCATGAGGAAATAAACAACTTAAAATTGCATGGAGTTACAGCTTTACATTTTGATGGAGCATTGAAATCAACCGATTTTCAATTGGAACATTTTGAAGGTAAAATGAAAATTCATCCTTTGAAGTTTGAACAATTCAAAGGAAGAGTTCACTTGGAAAACGAGTTTCTCAGCGTAGATCAATTTAAAGGGAAAATGGGGCATTCTAACTTTAGTTTGGACATGAACTACAACCTATCAAAGACAAAGTCGTCAAAATCAAATTTCATTCATTTATCTGGAAATAGATTAGATGTTGATGAATTATTGAATTATCAATCTCCTCCAGTAAAAGAAGGCAGCGGCACTCCCAAGGTTAATCACGATGAGGTGTTTAGCATCTACGATTTCGATTTTCCAATTATACACATCATAACAGATATAGGTGAATTAAACTATCATCAATACAATTTACAACACCTTAAAGCAGATATTCAAAGTGAAGGACAGCATGTTGTTCACATCAAAAAATTAGCGTTTGATGCAGCTGGTGGCCACATGGATATTGCTGGTTATCTCAGTGGAAAAGATAAAAAGCACATTTATTTCAAACCAGATATAAAAGTGAAAAGTGTTGATTTAGATAAACTGATGGTGAAATTTGATAATTTTGGTCAAGATCATTTGGTTTCGGAAAATCTACATGGAAAATTCTCAGGAAGAATTACGGGTAAAATTCATTTACATGCTGATTTTGACCCGATAATTAATGATTCTGAGATCATCATCGATATGTTAGTTTTGAACGGTCGACTTGAAAACTATGGACCAATTTTAGCGTTAAGTGACTATTTTGAAGACAATAAATTGAAAAGTGTAGAATTTGATACCTTAAAAAATACCTTAACAATCAAAAAGAGCGTTATAGAAATTCCAACTATGAACATAAACTCTAGCCTTGGATTTATTGAAATTTATGGGAAACAGAAAATTTCAGACAAAATGGACATGGATTATTTGATTGGTATACCTTGGGAAACGGTAACAAAAGCTGCGAGCAAAAAATTATTCAAACGCTCGAAGACAGATGAATCGAGTGCTGAAGAAATTCAATACCGCGGTGAAAACAACAAATTAGTTTATGTTCAGATGTCGGGCGACCTTGAAAATTATAAAATTAAACTAGCTAAGAAACCCAATTAAGGTCATGTTTTACTCCATTTCCTCCATCCTTTTATAAATACTGACCGGAATTCCACTAATGATCATTAGGATAAACTTTTATTTATACATTCAGATACGAATTAATCGATGCTCTCTTAAATCATCTAAGGTTAATGCCTCTCCACCATTCAAGTTTTTATAATCAATCACAGTGCATAAAAATAATTTATGGTCTCCAGCTTGCATTGTATTCTCTACCTTTAACTCAGTCAGTGCTAAAGCGTCTTTCAATATTTTATATCCATTCCATTCAGCAATCAATTTTCTTTTTTCTAACCGACTAATTTTATCAATATTTTTGCCACTTTTTTTTCCTAGCAAATCAACCATTCGGTATTGGTTAGCCGCCAATAATTGCAAAACAAATTTTGGTGAACTATTTACAATTTCAAGGGTTTTTGTAGCATTATAGATAGCTACCATTATTTGTTTTGGCTTCATACTAACGGCCGATGTATAAGTGCAGATATTCATATTATAGATATTTTCAAACCGGCTGCTTATACTGTAAACAGGTAGATTAATACGATTCCAGGGTTTTTTTCTTATCATAATTTCAATAAAAATTCTTCAGCATTTTTTAAATGTAAATTTTTCTTTTCATCAGACATTTTATCAAAAGTTCTAACCAACATTCCTAATCTTGGATTTTGTAAAAAGAAAGTCCTCTGGGTATGCATAAATCGCCAGAATAATCCATCCCATACATTTTGCCATGTCGACCGAATGTTTTACGTTTCTTCAAAATAGTCGCTGTCAATTTTTAAATTTACTCAAAACCTATCCAATCAATCAACAATTTAAAATCTTCTTCTTGCTTGTTGGCAATTAAAAAACTCACTTGTTCAATGCTTTTAAAATTAAAATTCGGGATGCTCAATTTACGCCCTCTAAACTGAGGGTAAAATTCACTTATTGGTAACTTGATATTTTCCCATTCTCCCGAAGTAGTAAATTGGTGTACGTACGACTCAGATTGCGAAATTTCGCCCTTCAAACGAAATTCATAGGCCTTGCTATCTCCTTTGACACGCAAAACAATAAACTTCTTTTCTTCCGCTAGTTTTATTGTTGTGTTCAATTGGATCGAGGCAAATCCTCCGTTGTTCGCCAATGAAACGTGACCCGAAAATTCTCCATGTCCTGCATCAGTAACAACCAAAGAACTTTTTGATATACCGCCCATCACACCATCGTTGACAATATACCACTCATTGACTTTCGTTTGAGTTGAAAATATATAAATCTCTTTCATGTTTGTATAACTGGATAAGCTAAGTGTTAGTAAAATGAGGAGGTATTTCATAAATTTTATTTATTTAAGGGATTAAATGCCCACATTTTTTAGAGATGCAGTTATAGACTGGCATTTTTTTCGTGTTACACTTTCACACCCATAACAAGTATGTCGTCTGTCTGTTCTGTCTCTTTCATGTAGTCTATTATGAACTTTTCTATTACTATTCCTTGCGTTTGTATTGTTAGGTTTTGCAATGTCAAAAGTAATTCTTTAAAACGTCTTTTAGAAAATTTCTTTTCTCTTTCGCCACCAAACTGATCTTGAAAACCATCACTGAATATATAAATATTTTCTCCTGTCTTTAAAGTGAAATAATGATTTGTAAAAGGTTTATTGTCCTCGCTGTTCCCTATGGATTGTTTGTCTGCTTTGGTTTCTATAAGTTCTTGATTGTAGATTAGCCATAATGGATTATTTGCACCTGCCCATTCTAACTTGTTTGTTTTGATGTTGAATGCACAAAGCGAAATATCCATTCCGTCTTTTATATCTTCTTCACTATTAAAAAAGTTTTCTTTTACTATTTCTGATGTCTTATTGAGTATTTCGGCTGGTTGTGTTAAACCAAACTCTCTTACTGCTCTGTTAAGTGCATTATAACAAACTACCGAAACCATTGCTCCTGGCACTCCGTGTCCTGTGCAATCACAAGCTGCAAATAAAACTAAATCATTAACCTTTTCCAACCAATAAAAATCTCCTGCAACTATGTCTTTTGGTTTATAAATTATAAATGAATTTTCTAAATATTGTTTTACTATTTTCTGTGCAGGAAGAATAGCCGTTTGTATTCGTAAAGCATATTTTAAAGATTCAGTTATTTCGTTTTGTTTTTCTTCTAACAATTCTTTTTGCTTTGTAATGATATTTTTGGATTTTGTAAATTTATTTAAAACAAAAAATAAAATACAAAGTTGTAAAGTAGTTACCAATTGAATAGTACTTTTAAAATCCTCTTCAGAAGCATTTAAAAATACTAGAAATAAAATTATGCCTAAAATTAATCCAACTGGAATCCCAACATAAATTAGTTGGAACCTTAGCTCATTCTTGACACGTCTTTTAAAAGTATTCTTCCAAATTATTATTTTACTTTTTTCCATTATTTATGTTTAAATAACGTTTAATTTCTAATTAATACGTTTCGTTTATAAAGTTCGTTCTGGTTTCGTATGCTTACCCCTAACGTTCAGGATTTATTCACGTTTCAATGGATTAAATCCATTGTTACACGAAGTTCCATCATTTTTAGGAAATCGCAAAACGAAAAAAATCCTGAACGTTAGGGCTAAGGCAGACCGAAGGCCTATTGGAATGCGGAATTTTTCTTTAACGGTTGAGTGTCGCTGTAAAAAGTGTTTATCGATAAGTCAAAGATACATTTTTAAAATTTACAGAAATTTATTTCAATGTGTTTTTAAAAATCATCAATTGCCATGACTCCCAAGTTGGCAATGTGCTAAAATCTGTGATTTTCTTTCTGTACACCGATTGGTTATAGAAGTAATTCAAAACAGCTCCACACGGATTAGCTAAACGGCTATTAGCGCTGAACATAGCATTGGAGAGGTTTGTCAATAGCAGATCATTAAAGAAATTCAATCGTTTGAGTGCCTGCGCAGCATTCACTCGCGTCCTAAATTCATAAGAAACAGAAGTGTAGGCAACCAATTTTTCCATTGCATCACGATCTAAAGCCGCTTTTGCTTTTACCTCCAACCACTTAATTTCTACATTTCTTCCAGCAGTTCCAATTACTCCTTTGGTTAGATCCAAATATTTAATTGTGTTCTGCGGATACTGAAAAGCAAGTTTGTCAAGGGCAGTCGCTAAAACGTCATACGAGCGGGAAGACAATAACTTTTCATATTCAACAAGCATATCGGCTGAAATGATATTGGTATTATTTATTACTGATTTTTGCAAGTATACATCATTACTATTTATTGCAGCATTGATAATTTCTTTTGAATCAACATCATTAATTAATTGACGAATAACTTCACTTTTTAAAGCATGAAACTTTTCTTGAGCAAAGGATTTTTTTAAAGTTTCTCGTTTAAGTTCAAGTGAGAATTTATCTAACGCAACCACTGCATCATATCGATCTAACATATTGGGAGCATCTAAAGCTTGATTTTTCAACCATTCAATTGATTTATCAAATTTCACATTTTTTAAAATTTCATTATTTGGATCAAACAATACAAAAGCAATTGGTTTGCCAGCCATATTTGGAATATCTACAATTTGCTTTTTATCCATAATCCATTTTTGAATCGGAGCAACTGTACCATCAGCATAGTGCACCTCGAACCAAATAGGCATTTTAAAGAGAGGCACCACATCTTTTTGTTGTTGTATTTGTTCCACAGTAAAACGAGTAACTCGAACACCAGCTACAGTTATTTCTTCAGCCTCAACGTTATAAGAGGGTTCACCTCCATGGTAAACCCATTGTTCCCAAAACCAATGCAAATCCATTCCCGTTGTTTCTTCAAAAGAAGAAAGTAAATCCTCGGAAATCACATTTCCATAAGCGTGTTTATCGAGGTAATTCTTAACACCACGGTTGTAGGCCTCTTTACCACCGACCACATACTTCAACATATTCAAAACAAAAGATCCTTTCGGATAATGTCGGGCACTGCCAGCCTGTGAATGTGCAATTGGGAAATCATTATTTAAAGCTTCACTAAGAGCTGAATTTTGATCATTTCGTCGCTGCCAGTTAAAATGGTCTTCGCCATATACACTACGCTCAAAAAGTGCATCGTAGTAAGTTGCAAAACTTTCCTGTAACCAATGGTGTGCGTCACTCTTTGCGGTAATAAAATCGCCAAACCATTGGTGTGCTAATTCGTGCGCATTGACACCGACATAACCACGATCGGAGTTACCGCGTTCATCAACGAAAAGAAAATCACCAAAAACAGTAGCAGTCACATTTTCCATAGCGCCATACATAAACTCCTGAACAGGAATTTGTGAGTAGCTTGGCCAAGGATAATTGACACCAATTTCTTTTTCAAAAAAATCAATCATCTGCTCACTGTACTGATAAGTAACGGGAACACGATCTTTCCATTCGGGATAATAATATAAATGTAATGGCACACCTGATTTAGATTTTGTATCCAATATAGCATAGTCGCCAATCCCCAACATAATTAAGTAAGGAGCATAAGGTTTTAATAATTGGTAATGCCAGGTCTTTGTGCCATCCTTATTTAATTTTTCAGAAATTTTATTCCCATTAGAAAGAACTTTATAAGCTGCATCCATTACCACAATCATATCAGTGGTAATTTTATCGTTCATCTCATCGTAGCAAGGAATCCAATTTCTATTATCTATTCCTTGTCCCTGAGTCCAAATTTGCTTTCTAGAAATTCCTGCCGGATCATTCCAGCCAATAAAATAAAGACCTTTACGAGGAGAAACTTCGTAAACAAGCGAAAGACTATCCAACTCATTTGGGTGCAACGTTTTGCCAGTAAAAACCCAAATTCCCTGCTTATCAGAAAGCGTCTTCACTACTTTTCCATTTAAGGTAGCAGATACTATTTTTATGCCGGGTCCATCCAAATAGATTGAATCTACATTCTCCCGTAACGGTTTAAAGATGTGAGTGACTTTTCCCTTCACAAGTCCGGCTTTACAATCAAAAGATACTTGCAAACGCATGTGAATAAAGTCAACATAATGTTCGCGTGGCGCCCAAGAAGCATCATCAATATAGGTTCGTTTCTCATCTTTATAATCTTGTTTCACAACAAATTGAGCAGTAGCAGAGCTCGTAAAAGAAATAAAAACAATAATTCCTATTAATTTTTTCATAAACTTTTAAATAATTTGGAAGACAAGTTTAAGAAATTTTAAATATGAATTAAACATATTTAGGTAAATGGGAAATTAGGGGGGATGAATGTGTTAAAATGGGCTACAAATAAATGGACTTTTCCCTTTCTCGGAGGTTATAGTTACTTGCCATAACCTCACCATAAGCGCCTGCAGAGCGAATGGCAATTAAATCGCCCCGCTTTAACTCCGGCAAATCGAGTGCTTTTCCGAAACAATCGGATGATTCGCAAACTGGACCTACAACATCGTAACGCAAATTGCTTGCAAGTGGCGAGGGTGTAAGATTTTGGATTTTATGATAGGCCTGATAAAGTGCAGGTCGAATTAATTCGGTCATGCCTGCATCAAGAATAGCAAAGTTTGTATTAACCCCTTTCTTAATGTATAACACACGCGACATCAACGAGCCACATTGTGCAACAAGCGCGCGACCTAATTCGAAATGAACTTGTTGTCCCGGCCTTACCGTTAAAAATTTAGAAAAAATATCGAAATAGGTTTTGAAATCAGGAATGAGATTATTGTCCACATCATAATAATCTATGCCTAATCCGCCACCTACATTAATAATCTGGAGATTAATTCTTCGACTCGCAAACCATTCCTGAATTTCATTGACACGTGTGCAAAGTGATTTAAAAACATTCATGTCCATAATTTGAGAGCCAATGTGAAAATGAATTCCGATGAGCTCAATTTGTGGAAACTTATTTAAACATTCTAGAACTTCTGGTAATTCATGAATGTTAATACCAAATTTATTCTCTTCCAATCCTGTAGTAATGTAATGATGTGTATTGGCTTGCACATTTGGATTGATGCGTAATGCAACCCTTGCTTTTCGATTAAGGCCGTTGGCAAGTTGTGCTAAAACTTCTAGCTCGGGTAAGGATTCGCAATTAAAACAAAAAATATCATTGGCTAATGCCAGAAGCATTTCAGCATCGGTCTTCCCTACCCCTGCAAAAACAATTTCAGTTGGCGCAAACCCGGTTTCCAAAGCCCTTTTAACCTCATTGCCACTGACACAATCGGCACCTAAATTGGAGTTTAAAATTCGACTAAGAATTTCGTGATTTGAATTTGCTTTTAAGGCATAATGGACATGAAAATTACTACTCTTTGAAGCAGCAGTACAAGCAGCAAGCGTTTGATCGAGTAGACCGAGGTCGTATACGTAAAACGGTGTTGGTTGATTTTGAAAGAGAGTTATTCGGTTTTGTGAGAACATTTACTAATTATTTTTTCACCAAAAGACGCAAAGGTGCGAAGCAAGGTGCGAAGTTTTATAAATTAAAAAGACCTTTGTTGAGCGCTTGCAATGTTTCTTTTTTAAGTCCTGATTCAATTAAGATAGATACGTTATTTTCACTTCCACCATAGGAAATCATGCGAATTGGAATGTTTTTTAAGGCGGCGAAAATTTTCTCAGCATAACCTTGTTTGGCTTGTTTAAAACTGCCTACAATACAAACAATGGTTTGATTTGAATCCACCTCAACAAGTCCGAAACTATTTAGTTCATTAACTATTTCGTTTAAATGTTTTGGATTATCAATGGTAACAGAAACGGCAACCTCCGATGTCGTAATCATATCGATAGGAGTTTTGTAGCGTTCGAAAACCTCGAAAACAGAACGCAGAAAGCCAAAAGCTAATAACATTCTTCCAGATTTTATTTTGATAGCAGTAATTCCATCTTTTGCCGCCACTGCTGTAAACCGATCTTCTTTAGCGTCTGCGCCAATCAAGGTTCCAACTGCGTCTGGCTGCATGGTATTGAGTAAACGCACTTTTACATTTCTTTTCTGTGCAGGAAGCACACAGGTAGGATGCAAAATTTTGGCTCCGAAATAAGCTAACTCCGCGGCTTCATCAAATGTCAATTCATGAATTGGAAAAGTATGGTCCACAATTCGTGGATCGTTGTTATGCATGCCATCAATATCAGTCCAAATCTGAACCTCTTCAGCTTGTAATGCTGCACCAATTAATGTGCTGGTATAATCACTTCCGCCACGCTTCAAATTATCAATTTCGCCAAAAACATTTCTACAAATATATCCTTGTGTAATAAATAAATTTATTCCAGCATATTTCAAAAGTTCCGCTTGTAAATATTTTTGGATGTATGCTAAATCGGGTTCCTCATTACCATCGATACGCATAAAATTTAGTGCAGGTAATAAAACTGATTGTACACCAATTTCTTCTAAATAATATTGAACAAGTGCAGTGCTCAGTAATTCTCCCTGTGCAAGAATTGCCTTTTCTTCATTGGCTGTGAATAGGTCAATGGTGAAATTTCGCAAATATTCAAAATGCTCTTGTACCAATTCATTTCCTTTTTTCTTTCCCAAATCGGAACTAAAAAGTTCACCGACCACTGAATGGTAGTTATTTTCCAATGCTGCGATAAATTCGCGAGCAGCATCATTTTCCTTAGCGTAAAGCAGATTTGCTATTTCAATTAACTTATTTGTTGTTCCCGACATAGCGGAAAGGACAACAATTTTAGGCCGATCGGTAACGATCAGCTTGGTAAGTGATTGAATGCGTTCGGGACTGCCAACCGAAGTTCCTCCGAATTTTAAAACGAGCATATCTGAGCTAAATTGATCCTAAATTTCCAACAATTAAAGCGAAGGTAATAATTACATGTAAGGAGAAGCAAGATTTATTGAAATTCAAATCTAAGTACCAATCGATAATTCGATTTCTTGAAAATTTGACAAATAATGTACAAAAGGATGTTAATAGGTTCTTGGCATTAGCAATCAAAAATCCGTTTAAACTCTTATTTTTGCGTCGCAGTATATTTACTATGAAATCACTATTTCTTAAAGAAATCCGCAGTTTTCTAAATTCCCTTATTGGGTACATCGTAATTATCGTCTTTTTGCTGGGGATCAGTCTTTTTATGTGGATCATTAAGGGAGAAAGTAATGTACTCGATAACGGGTATGCAACTATTGACACCTTATTTGCAATTGCACCATGGGTATTTCTGTTTTTAATTCCAGCTATTACAATGCGATCATTTGCGGATGAAAAAAAAACGGGTACGATTGAATTGTTACTTACTCGTCCGCTCACTGATTTACAAATTATTATTGCAAAATACGCAGCAGGACTTGCACTTGTTTTATTTTCCTTGATTCCAACACTTGTATATTATTTCAGTGTTTACAAATTAGGAACGCCACAGGGCAACATTGACGCAGGCGGAACATGGGGTTCGTATATCGGTTTGTTATTACTTGGTTCTTCTTTTGTGTGCATCGGTGTTTTTTCTTCCTCACTTACCGACAATCAAATTATCGCATTTATAATTTCATTAGCAATGTGTTTTTTCTGTTACACTGGATTTGAACAAATTAGTTCTCTTTCATTATTTGGAAAAGCAGATACATTTATTGAAGCGCTCGGAATTAACCAACATTACAATTCACTTTCTCGTGGAGTAATTGATATAAGAGACGTAGTTTATTTTCTGGGATTCAACGCATTTTTTATCCTGCTAACAAAAACTGTTTTAGAAAGCCGTAAATGGCAAAAATAGTATTGGGTATTTAGTATTCAGTAATACGCCA
The DNA here is from genome assembly GCA_002737665.1 of Flavobacteriales bacterium. GTDB lineage: Bacteria > Bacteroidota > Bacteroidia > Palsa-965 > Palsa-965. The sequence continues at coordinate 30,064 of NSIF01000016.1, forward strand.
ACTATTAATTAACAAAGAGCAAAATTTATGCATCAATTTAAAGAATTGAAAATCTGGCAAAAGGCGATTGACTTAACAGTTGATATATATAATCAATCCAAAATATGACATATCAATTACAAGCAAGGCTTAAATAAAAACGTTAACCAGTCGCAATACTACCATGAGTACAATAAATAAAAAACGATCTGATTTAATCAACCTCGCATTGGGGCTATTGATTATTGTTATCGTGAATGTACTTTCGCAATATGTAAATGCTCGCATTGACCTCACCTCTGAAAAGCGCTATACCCTATCCGAAAGCACAGCGGAAATGCTCACAAAATTAAATGACCTCGTCTACTTCAAAGTGTATTTAGATGGAGAATTCCCACAAGGATCGGGTGACTACAAACGATTGCGCGATGAGACAAAAATTATGCTGGATGAATTTCGTGCTGTGGCGGGAGATAAAGTTCAGTATGAATTTATTGACCCTTACAGCAATCCAGATGTCAAAGAACAAACTAAATTTCAGAAACAACTTTTTGCAAAGGGCTTAATTCCGCAAATGGAAAATTTTACGGATGATAACGGATCGCAAGTTATGAAGCGACTTTTCCCTTGGGCAATAGCCTCCTACCATGGTGTTGAGGTTTTGGTTCCATTGATGGGTTCAAGTACAGTAAAACCAAATGAGGTGCAATTGAATCATTCCGTAGAAGGTTTGGAGTACGAAATTTCAAATGCGATGCGTAAATTACAAATGCACATCAAACCGAAAATTGGAATCACTATTGGCCATGGCGAACCTGACACCCTAGAATTAGCAGACCTTGTAAAAAGTTTGCGCGAATACTATACCGTTGAATACGTTTCATTCAATGGAAATCTAAATGCATTTAGAGATACGATGCAAAAATCAGATCAACTGTACAATAAATATACTGCAATCATCATTGACGGACCAGATTCAACTTTTACGCCGCAAGAATTATTTATTCTCGATCAATTTATTATGTATGGAGGAAAAGCATTATTTCTGATTGATCCCGTTTCCATAAATATGGATAGTTTAACACTACGCGGAATTACCTATGGTCTTCCACGACCTACAGGTATTGAAGAACTAACGTTTAGATATGGAGCAAGAATAAATACAACGCTGGTAGAAGACATCTACTGCGCTGATCTAGCCATTCCTATTGAAGGAGCAACAGCTCAATTTATGCCTATGCACTGGTACTACTCACCTACTCTTCTACCAACAGAAAATCATCCAATTGTTAAAAATCTTGATCGTATTAAATTTGATTTTATAAGTACTGTTGACACTGTTGAAACAACTGCCGCAATCCAAAAAACAATTCTTCTAAAAGCATCAGATAAATCAAGATTTCAACGCACACCGGTACGCATTAGTCTTCAAATAGCACAAATGGAGCGTGACCAAAGAAGTTTCAACAAGCCAAACCAATCCGTTGCAATTTTATTGGAAGGTCAATTTGAATCTTATTATAAAAATAAATTTTTACCTGATACTATCAAAAACAGCAAACTGATTGGATTTAAAGATAAAGGCCGGCAAACAAAAATTATTGTCGTAGGTGATGGAGATGTTGCGCGCAACCCTATTTACCAGGGAAATCCATTGCCACTTGGCTATGATTTAATGAACAGAATGAATAGAAATCAATACGCAAATAAAAATTTTCTACTCAACTGTATGAATTATTTATGTGACGACAACGGCTTGCTAAATGTTCGCTCACGAGTAGTAACTTTACGATTGTTAGATAGAGGGAAAATAAAAGATCACAGGTTAAAATGGCAAATTATAAATACACTTTTACCAATTTTAGTCATCATTGGATTTGGTTTTCTGAGCTTTTACCTGCGCAAAAGAAAATACAGTGCTTAAATTAAATTTCTTTATTTTAAATTTGAATAAGAATGAAGCGTAATACAATAACGTTAATTATTGCAATACTTATTGGGGGACTGACGCTTTGGTTGATCAGCAGACAGAGTTCAAGTACAATTAGAGCTTCACTGCGCGACTTTGCTGTAAGTGATACAGGTGCAATAACCAAAATTTTTCTTATCGATAAGGCAAACAAACAGGTTACGCTAACACGTGAAACGACCGGTAAATGGAAAGTAAATGGGAAATACGATGCGCGGCCAGATGGAATTAAAAATATTTTGGTAACTATTCACGATTTAAGTGTGCGAGAACCTGTTGGATTAAATGCAAAAGAAAATGTCATCAAAAAATTGGCCACAGGTTCTACTAAATGCGAAATTTATGCAGGAGCGAAACTCATTAAACAATATTATGTAGGCAATGAAACTGCAGATATGATGGGAACATACATGCTACTTTCAGATATTTCGGACGTAGATGAAATTGTAAATTCCTCGGAACCTTTTGTTATGGAAATCCAAGGATTTAACGGCTATTTGACATCTCGTTATTTTACGAATGCATCGGAATGGCGAGACAGAACTGCCTTTCACTATTTTGTACCTGAAATACATACAATTACTATTCAGCACAAAGACGATATTGAAAATTCGTTTAAAATTATTCAGTCGGCAGGAAAAAATGTATTTAGTTTGCAAACAATTGCTGGAAAAAAAATTCCATTCGACACAATAGCAGTCAAGCAGTTTGTATCGTATTTCGGAAATATCGGATTTGAAAATTTTGCAGATAAACTACCAAAGGATAAGATTGATTCGATAATTCGCTCTGCACCAGCGCATGTTATTACAGTTACTGATGCAGCAAATCGAAAAACAGAATTGAAATTATTCTTAAAAAAGAATGAAGGGTCAAACCCAATTGATTCCACTGCTACAAAACCGCCTCCGTTTGATCCCGACAGAATGTATGCACAAATTAGTGGTACAGGCGATTTTGTAATTGTGCAATATTATGTTTTTGGAAAGTTATTGCAAACACCATCCTATTTTACATCCGTCAAAAGGCCAAAAGAATAATCCTCATTTATGTTAATCGCTAAAAATGAGCTATTCCCAATAGAAAACAAGAATAAAACAAAAAGCACCTTTAAACACGAAAGTAAACGAAAACAAGACCTTTGGTAAATTGTTTAAAAGTTGTTCACTAATTAGATATACAGCATCAAAGAAGACCAACAAAAGGAATAATTTTGTACGTTAACAAACAAATTTTTACGAAATCCTATGAAATTTATTGTATCCAGTTCCTCTCTCCTAAAGCAAATTCAAATGTTAAGTGGCGTATTGAATTCTAACAATACATTACCTATTCTTGATAATTTTCTTTTTGAAGTAAATAAGGGATCGCTAACCATATCAGCATCAGATTTGGAAACAACAGTATCTACTCAATTAAATATTGAATCGAAAGATGCTGGAATAGTTGCAGTTCCTGCGAAGCTATTGATAGACACACTCAAAACTTTTCCTGAACAGCCATTGACATTTTCTATATCGGAAAAATTATTTGCTATTGAGATATTATCTGATTATGGTAAATATAAAATTACTGGTCAGAATGGAAATGAGTTTCCCAAAGCACCTGTTGTAGATGGTGGTTCTTCTATCGATATCGATGCTGCTGTATTGAATCGTGCAATTTCAAAAACATTATTTGCTGCTGGTAACGATGAACTTCGTCCTGTGATGTCTGGTGTGTTTATTCAGTTCTCGCCAGAAGGTGCAACATTTGTTGCAACAGATGCACACAAATTAGTTCGTTATCGTCGAAGTGATGTGAAATCGAAAGGAAATGCAGCGTTTATTTTACCACGCAAACCTTTAAATCTTTTAAAAAATATACTTGGTGGAATTGAAGGAATTGTACGCGTTGAATACAATGCTACCAATTCTCGCTTTTCATGGGGTATTGCTCCAGATGGAACAATTGGATCAACATTAATTTGTCGCCTTATTGATGGCAAATACCCAAACTACGAAGCTGTTATTCCAAAAAATAATCCGAATAAACTTACTGTTGACGCTGCTGCACTACTTGGAAGCATTCGCAGAGTATCCATTTATGCTAGTAAAACAACGCACCAAGTAAGACTAAAAATAACAGGTAGTGAACTAAATATTTCGGCCGAAGATATTGATTTCTCCAATGAAGCTAATGAGCGTTTAACTTGCTCCTACGTTGGAGAAGATATGGAAATTGGGTTTAACTCAAAATTTTTAGCGGAAATGCTTTCTAACATTGGCAGCGACGAGGCCCTGATTGAAATGTCAGCACCAAGTAGAGCTGGTATTCTTATTCCTTCAAATAACGGAAAAGATGGTGAAGACACATTGATGTTAGTTATGCCTGTTATGCTTAATAATGTATAAAGATTCCAATGTGATGTGGAAAGGAGTTGACTCGAAAGAGCAACTCTTTTTTTTTAATGTTCCACGAATAACATAAAAAATTATGGGGAAAAATGAATCACAACCAGACTTCACAAAAAATTTAGTAAAAAGGTTCTTGGCCTCTATCCAACATGCGCTTAAAGGAATTAAAATTGGACTTGTAAAAGAGTTGAACATGAAAATCCATCTTGTTGCAACAATAATTGTGATAGGAGCGGGTTTTATTTTAAAAATCTCAACTACAGAATGGATCATACTTGTTTTGTGTATTGGATTTGTTTTTTCTGCTGAGTTATTAAATACTGCCGTAGAATTAATAGCAGACTTTATTTCACCAGCACAACACCCTGATATTGGAAAAATAAAAGACATTGCTGCTGGGGCTGTATTAATTGCAGCAATCGTCTCTGTAATTACAGGTATTCTAATCTTTTGGCCTTACCTGAAAATGTATTTTACTATTAGCGTTTATACCGAATAAGAATTTGTTGGATTGGGTGATGCTAATAATTACCAATCGACAACATCACCAAAGTACAAGCATTCAGCACCTCGATTCCTTTTTCCTCGGCCATCTTTTCAAAAGATTGATTTTCTGTACCTGGATTAAATATAATTCGTTTCGGCATTAACGAAAAAATAAAATCGTAATACTCCGGTTGATTTTTGGGGCCAATATACAACGTTATGGTATCTACATTTTCAATTGGAGGAGTTCCAATTTGGATTTTCACTCCATTAATTTCACCTGCTTTCAGACCAATCGCTACCACTTCTTCCTCATGCTGTAACAATGACAAAACAGCGCGATAGCTATATCGATCAGGATTTTCTGAAGCACCAAGAACTAATGTTTTTCGTTTCATTTTTCAATATAATCTAAATCCACACCAAAGGTATCACGCAAGTGGTATAAAGCCACAAAACCAATAGAGATAAAAATCCCCCCCGTAATAAGTGTTGCCGTAATTTTATCATGAAAGCACAAAGTAACCATGCTCAATACAAATGAAATAAGTATCGTTGAGCCACGAACAAAATTTGGTGCGGTAGTCGTTGCGGTAGCCCTGATGTTTGTTCCAAACGATTCGGCTGCTGTACTCATAAAAACTGCCCAATAACCAGTAGCAACACCACCGAAAATAATAACAGCATAAAACATAAACACTGAAATTCCACCAAGTAAAAAATACAATGCAACGGCTAATGTTGTCCACACTAAATATATTCCCAGTGTTTTTTTTCTGCTTCTCAATAATTGAGATAGCAATCCCGATGTTAAGTCGCCACAAGTTATTCCCATGTAAGCAAACATAATGGCTTTGCCTCCGGTAATTGCCCCTTTAGGTAAGCCAAGTTCTACACTAAATTCGGGTGCAAAAAAGACCAGCGTTCCGATAAAATACCATACAGGCACAGTGACGAAAATAATACTTAAATATTTTTTTAATCGAATTCTGTTTTTAAAAATCAAAAAGAAATTACCTCTGGATACACTTTCATGTTTAATGCCAGTAAATAAGCCAGATTCATATACACCAATACGAAGTAATAGCAAGCCAAATCCCATTGCGCCACCGATGTAATAAGAATGACGCCAATTATCAACTACCTCGGCCGTATAACCAGCCACCACCGCACCAAAAACACCAACAGTAGCAACTATCATTGTTCCATAGCCACGTTTTTCTTTCGACATGGATTCACTCACAAGGGTAATTCCAGCACCTAATTCTCCGGCAAGACCGAATCCGGAAAAAAAGCGAAGAAAAGAATAGGCACCCGTTGTAGTAACCATACCATTCAAGATATTTGCAATAGAATAAAGAATAATAGAACCGAACAAAACAGAAAGTCGCCCTCTTTTATCGCCAATCATACCCCAGATAATTCCACCAAGCAACATACCTGCCATTTGCCAGTTCAG
>NSIF01000017.1 GCA_002737665.1 Flavobacteriales bacterium
ACGTTCATTAGCTGTGCTACCAGAAACAAAAATAATTTTTCCATTATTCGTTGGTTCAATAGTAGCATAGGCATAGCTGCTAATTGTAGCATTAAGAATAGCACCTCCGTATAAATCAGAGTAAGGAGAAACATCTGTTCCGCCACCGGCTAGTCCTAATCGTAATGGCGCTTTCGATTTGATCATCATAACTGAAAATACTTTAATTTATTTTAATGTAAATCTATTTTTTAAAAATTTAGTTTTCAATAATTTTTCTGTACAAAGTTTCTATACTTTCTACCATCACATCCCAGCCATATTTTTTCTTTTCTTCAATGGTAGTTTCTACGAAATGTTTTTCCCGATTATTTTCATAGTAATCGACAATCGAATCTGCAATTGTTTTTGCATTTGGCTCAACGACATATCCCGATTTGCCATGAAGAATAATTTCACCGAGTCCACCTACATTTGTAACGAGTGATGGTTTGTTAAACTGCATTGCAATTTTCGTAACACCACTTTGCGTTGCGGTATGGTAAGTTTGTGTCACTAAATCGCAAGCCGAAAAATACCAACGCACCTCTTCATTTGGAATAAAATCTGTTTTCAAAACGAGCCTGTTTTTCAACTCAAATCGTGCTACTATTTCTTCGTAATATTTTGAGTCTTCATAATATTCTCCAGCAACAATCAATTTCACGCCAAGTTTTTTTATACGTTCATCTGCCATTGCTTCAAGCAAAAGATCGAGTCCTTTGTAACGACGAATAAATCCAAAAAACAATAAATATTTCCCGGATTCTTCCAACTGTAAAATTTTGCGCGCTTCAGTTTTTTGAACGGCCTCGCCAAACGAAGTGTACAATGGATGTTCTGTAAAAAGTTTGTTTTCTGATTTTGTAAACTGTTCCAAATCGGTCAATACTTTTTGGGACATTGTTAAGTAACCATCGCAATTTTTTATAAAATAGGATGAGAACATGCTATCACCAATTCTTTTTTCATGCGGAATCGCATTATCAACGATTGCGATAATTTTTGTTTTTTTGTTTTTTTTAGCGCGTTTCGCAATTGTCCCTAGTGAAGGTCCCATAAAAGGAAGCCAATACCGAATTAAAATAAAATCGGGTTGTTCTTTTTTGATGTAATTTCCTACAGCTATCCAATTGAATGGATTAACCGAATTTATTTTTGTTTCTATCCTAATTCCTTCAGGAGATTCACCACTTTCGTCAAATTGTGTTGTGCCGGGAAAAAGAAAATTTGGGTATTGTAGTGAAAAGGAAATAATTCTTGCATCATGTCCAGCTGAATTCAATGAAAGACAAAGCAACTCGTCAAAGGTGGCAAGGCCGCCTCGCAGAGGCCAGGCAGGACCAAGAATGAATATTTTTTTTTGTTCCAAAATCTTGCTCAAAGGTAAGACCATACAAATATAAAAGTTCATTAATTTGATGCTTAAACTCCTTATTCTCCAATTATTGACCTAAAATTGTAAGGTTTTTGGGGTTTAAGATTTGTTTTTTTGGAATTTAGGATGAGGTTACCTACATTTGCCACCCTAATAAAAAAGAACCTACAAATTATACAAATGATCGTAGTTGCAGTAAAAGAAGGAGAGTCTATTGAAAAAGCTCTCAAAAAATTTAAGAAGAAGTTTGAAAAAACTGGCGTTGTTCGCGAATTGCGTGACCGTCAGAAATTTACTAAACCTTCTATACGTAAACGTGAAACAAAATTAAAAGCGATTTACAAGCAAGGACTCCAGTTAGCTGAAGAGATTTAAAAATCTTTTTTTTCTGCTTCAAAGAGCTTTCACACTATTTAGCTAATAATACATACAATTGTTATAACTTCTTCTGAAGTAATACGTATAATTGTATGTATTTTTTTTTGTAGCAATGCTGACCGTCCCCACTTCTTCTTTTGAATCATTTTTGGACTATCTCGCTTTTGAAAAGCGTTATTCCTCCCATACCATTACTTCTTATCGCACAGATCTTATACAATTTAGAGATTTTCTAGTTGTTACTTACGACAATTTATCGTTGCTTGATGCTAATTATCAGTTGGTTCGTACATGGGTCGCGAATTTGATGGATGCAGGAATAGCTCCTCGTTCAGTTAACAGAAAAATCACTACCCTGCGTAGTTTCTATCTCTTCCTTTTAAAGAATGAGATCATTAGCGTTAACCCAATGCTAAAAATTCAAGGGCCTAAAGCCGGAAAACGACTACCAGTTTTTGTCGAGGAACGGCAAATGAATAGTTTGTTAGATAAAAAAGTTTTTGAAGAAAAAGAGGCAGACGTTTATGATTCAATGCTTGTGCGCCTTGTTGTTGAGTTGCTATATGAGTGTGGTATACGTTTGTCGGAGTTGACAGGTCTAAAGCAAGCGGACTACGATTTTTATAAAGGAACCATTAAGGTACTGGGAAAAAGAAATAAAGAGCGAATAATTCCATTGACACAAGAATTAAAAGCTAGTATATCAAAGTTTATCAATTTGAAAGTTGAATTACAAATTCCTGAAGCTGTCGATGGAATTGTTTACCTGGTTCAAAAAAAAGACGGGAAAAAGTTGAATCAAAAATTTGTTTATGGGCGCGTCAAATATTACCTCGGTCTTGTTACAACAATAGATAAAAAGTCACCCCATGTATTGCGGCATTCTTTTGCTACGCACATGCTTAACAATGGCGCAGACCTTAACGCCATTAAAGAATTGCTTGGGCATGCCAACCTATCAGCGACTCAAATTTATACCCACAATACAGTTGAAAAACTAAAAGCAATTTATCATAAAGCGCATCCGCGCGCCTAAACTATTCTTAGTCTAAATCATTAAAAAAAGGGAAATCACCATGGACATCCAGATTCAATCCATTCACTTCACAGCTGATGTGAAACTGCTCGATTTTGTAAAGGAAAAAGTTTCAAAACTATCTCATTTTTACGATGGAATTATTAGCAGCGAAATTTTTCTTCGCCTAGACAATTCAGATAATTTAACCAATAAGATAGCTGAGATAAAAATCCAAGTCCCAGGTAATGATTTGTACGTAAAACGACAGTGTAAAACCTTTGAGGAGGCAATTGACAAAGGAACTGTTGCTCTTTCAAAGCAAGTTATGCGCTATAAAGAGAAACATAAAAGGGAATAGGAATTGCAAGAATGTATTAAATGGGCTGGGACAATAGCCCCTTTTTTATGTTTTAAACCCAATATTTAGGTATTTTAAAAGCGCAAGTCCAAAAAATACTCAAAAAAATAATTTCATATATTGTTACTTGACTAATTTTTTATACATTTGCAGTCCTTTTTAAGGGGCATGCTGTAAAAAGCACCCTAGAAGTTCTTTGAAATCAGGAGATAAATGTGTGATGGCGCCTCGTCAACATCACCCAAATTTACCAATAATAGCCGGTGTAGCTCAGCTGGTAGAGCAGCTGATTTGTAATCAGCAGGTCGGAGGTTCGATTCCCTTCGCCGGCTCAACACACCTTTATTGTTGTCTGCCTTGACATTCGAATTTGCACATCATCAATGGCTTCGAGGGGAGATACTCAAGCGGCCAACGAGGACAGACTGTAAATCTGTTGACTTAGTCTTCACAGGTTCGAATCCTGTTCTCCCCACTTTGACCGCAGAGTTAAAAACAAAAGCGGAAGTAGCTCATTTGGTAGAGCGATAGCCTTCCAAGCTATAGGTGGCCGGTTCGAGCCCGGTCTTCCGCTCATTAATTATTAAAATTTCCATTGGAAAGATGAATAATAAAAAAATGATAACTCCTGATAATCGCCGCTGTAGCTCAGTGGTAGAGCACTTCCTTGGTAAGGAAGAGGTCGGGGGTTCGATTCCCCCCAACGGCTCTCCAGAGGGACTCAAATTGGCAAAGTAATTGAAAAAAATAGTGTTAAATAGTAAATCATTCATATAAGTAATAACAATCACCAAATAAATAAATAGCAATGGCAAAAGAAAAATTTGACCGCTCAAAACCTCACGTGAACGTGGGAACCATCGGTCACGTTGACCACGGCAAGACGACCCTTACCGCTGCAATCACAAAAGTTTTAGCATCTAAAGGACTAGCTGAAGTTCGCGACTTTTCGTCTATCGACAACGCACCTGAAGAAAAAGCTCGTGGTATCACAATTAACACCGCTCACGTGGAGTATTCAACGGTATTGCGCCATTATGCGCACGTTGACTGCCCAGGTCACGCTGACTATGTAAAAAACATGGTTACAGGTGCTGCCCAAATGGACGGCGCTATACTTGTTGTAGCTGCAACTGATGGTCCTATGCCACAAACTCGTGAGCATATCCTTCTTGCTCGTCAAGTAGGTGTTCCTGAAATTGTTGTGTTCATGAACAAAGTCGATATGGTTGATGATGAAGAACTTCTTGACCTAGTTGAGATGGAAATTCGTGATCTTCTTGTATTCTATAAATTTCCAGGTACTAAAACTCCAATCATTCGTGGTTCTGCCCTTGGTGGATTGAATGGTGATGATAAATGGGTTCCAAAAATTATGGAATTAATGGATGCTGTGGATACTTTCATCCCTACTCCAGTTCGTGATAGAGACAAGCCTTTCTTGATGTCTGTTGAGGACGTATTCACAATCACAGGTCGTGGTACTGTTGCAACTGGCCGTATAGAAACTGGTGTTGTTAACGTTGGAGAAGATGTTGAGATTATTGGAATGCAAGTTGATAAACTTAAATCTACCTGCACAGGTGTTGAGATGTTCCGTAAACTTCTTGATAGAGGTGAAGCTGGAGACAATGTTGGTCTTCTACTTCGTGGTATTGATAAAGATGCTATCCGTCGTGGAATGGTAATCGCGAAACCAGGTTCTATTACACCTCACCATGATTTCAAAGCTGAAATCTACGTTCTTAAAAAAGAAGAGGGTGGCCGTCACACGCCATTTCACAATAAATACCGTCCACAGTTTTATTTCCGTACAACAGATGTAACAGGAGAGATAGAACTTCCAGAAGGACGCGAAATGGTAATGCCAGGTGATAACGTTACAATTACAGTAAAATTGATTGTTCCTATTGCTATGGATAAAGGTCTTCGTTTCGCTATCCGCGAAGGTGGACGTACTGTTGGCGCTGGTCAGGTAATTGAAATTTTGAAATAATCAGGGACCTGTTTCTCCTTAGCGTACGCAAAGGAAAGACAAGATCAAAGACAGAGAAAAATAATTTTCACTAGAAAATTGAAAATTATTTTTCACTGTTAAATGGAACCTCGCTATCCGACATAAAAACGGGAATAGTTCAATGGTAGAATAGCGGTCTCCAAAACCGTTGATCTTGGTTCGAGTCCAGGTTCCCGTGCAAAATAAAAATAGAAGTGATGAATAAAATTAAGGTTTACATTCAGGAAGTAGTTGAGGAGCTTGGTAGCAAGGTTACTTGGCCTACTTGGTCAGAACTTCAGGAGAGTGCCATTGTTGTAATGATCGCAACATTGATTTTTGCAGTTATAGTTTTTGTAATGGATTTTTCTTTTAATAAGGGAATGGAAAAAATTTATCAGATTTTTACATAATCAGATTTCGCAAATAAATAGTATCAAAGGTAATGAGTGCAAAGGTCCCTATAAAACATACCAAAGAGCCACAAGTAAAAAAGTGGTATGTATTGCGTGTAGTAAATGGTAAGGAGAAGAAGATTAAGCAATACATCGACTCTGAGATTTCACGTCTTGGCATGAAGGATTATGTTTCTCAGGTTTTGATACCAATTGAAAAAGTAATTCAAGTTCGTGCTGGTAAAAAAGTGAGTAAAGAGCGTAATATTTTTCCAGGTTACATCATGCTTGAAGGAATATTAGTTGGAGAAATTCCACACATGCTAAAGAATATTACAGGCGTGATTGGTTTTCTTGGTTCAAAATCAGGAGAGGCTGTTCCATTACGTCAGTCTGAAATAAATAGAATTCTAGGAAAAGTTGATGAGATGGCAGGTGCTGAAGAAACAATGCTAAACCAATTCATAGTTGGAGAGCAGGTGAAAGTAATCGACGGACCATTTAATACCTTCTCGGGTGTGATTGAAGAAATTAATGAAGAGAAGAAGAAGCTGAAAGTGATGGTCAAAATTTTTGGCCGCAAAACCCCACTCGAGCTTAACTACATGCAGGTTGAAAAAGAATAACCTGCATCCAAATTCGCTGTTACGCGCTTCCACAAATAACAGAAACAAAGTAAAAAAATCAAAATGGCAAAAGAAGTAAGTGCTCTAATTAAACTCCAGATCAAAGGTGGCGCAGCCAACCCGTCTCCTCCAATAGGACCTGCTTTAGGTGCTAAAGGTGTGAACATCATGGAATTTTGTAAGCAGTTCAATGCCCGTACACAAACTCAAGCAGGAAAAGTTCTGCCGGTTATCATCACGGTTTATAATGATAAATCATTTGAATTTATCCTTAAACAACCACCAGTTGCTATCCAGTTGAAAGATGCTGCAAAAGTTCAAATCGGTTCTGGTGAATCCAATCGTAAGAAAGTTGGATCTGTCACATGGGAACAGGTTCGTGCAATCGCTGAAAACAAAATGCCTGACTTAAATTGTTTTTCCATGGAATCAGCAATGAGCATGGTGGCAGGGTCGGCACGTAGTTTAGGTTTCACGGTTACAGGAACGAACCCGCTTAAAAAGTAAATTTTAGAAGTTTAACACGAGGGAGTTTTTGTAATTCAAAAACGTTTGAACCTCACAAATTTTTCAAATGGCTAAGCTCACGAAAAAAAGAAAGTCAATCATCTCTAAGTTCGATTCAACAAAGTCGTACTCTTTAGTTGATGCTGCTAAGATTGTTAAGGAAATTACGACAACAAAGTTTGATTCTTCTGTAGACCTAAGCGTTCGCTTGGGTGTTGATCCTAAAAAGGCAAACCAGATGGTTCGTGGAACAGTTACTCTTCCACACGGAACAGGTAAAACTCTTCGTGTATTGGTAATTTGTACTCCGGATAAAGAAGCCGAAGCGAAAGCTGCTGGTGCTGACTTTGTTGGCGGAGATGATTTTATTACAAAAATCAAGGAAGGTTGGACAGATGTTGATGTAATTATTACCACTCCATCTATGATGGGTAAAGTTGGAGCTCTTGGAAAAGTTCTCGGACCCCGCGGCCTCATGCCTAATCCAAAAACTGGAACGGTAACGATGGAAGTTGGAAAAGCTGTTAAGGATTCCAAAGGTGGCAAAATTGATTTTAAAGTTGATAAGGCCGGTATTATTCACTCCTCTATTGGTAAGGCATCTTTTGATGTTGAAAAGCTTGCTGAAAACGCAAACGAAATACTTCAGTCTATTCTTAAAATGAAACCCGCTTCTGCAAAGGGTGCTTACATGAGAAGTATTTACCTCTCTAGCACAATGAGCCCGAGTGTTCAGGTTGAAACTAAATCGCTTGCATAATTGACTTTTAATCGGATTTTAAACCGATACGAAAATGAATAAAGAAAATAAAACACTAATCATTACCGACCTCGCAGATCGTCTTGCTACAAACAAGAATTTCTATTTGGCCGATACTTCTGAGTTGCCGTCTAATAAGACCAGCTCTTTGAGGAGAAAATGTTTTGATCAAAATATTAAACTGATTGTTGTAAAGAACACTCTTTTGCAGAAAGCAATGGAGCGTACAAACGATGAAGAATTTAAACCTCTTTATGTCGCTTTGAAAGGTTCTACATCAATTATGTTCTGCGATTCTGCCGCAGCACCAGCGAAACTTATTAAAGAGTTTCGTATAGCAAATAAAAAGCCGGTGTTAAAAGGCGCATATGTAGAACATAGTGTTTATATCGGAGACGATCAATTGGATACGCTTGCTGCAATAAAATCGAAAAACGAACTTATTGGCGACATTATCGGATTGCTCCAATCTCCTATTCAGAATGTTGTTTCTGCACTTTCATCAAGCAGCGATAAACTTTTGGGTGTTGAACAAGAAGCCTCCTAACTTAGGAAAAAACCAAACGGTTTTTATTCTAATGCTATTAAAGAATACAGAAAAAAAGAAAATTATTCACTCAAGTTAAATATCAAAAACCAAATAAATAAAATGGCAGACGTAAAAGCAATAGCAGAAACGTTAGTTAACCTTACTGTAAAAGAAGTAAGTGAACTCGCAAAAGTTTTAAAAGATGAATACGGAATCGAACCTGCAGCAGCTGCTGCTTCGGTAGCTGGACCTGGTGCTGGCGCACCTGCCGCTGCTGAAAAAACGTCATTCGATGTTATTCTCAAAGCAGCTGGCGGACAGAAGCTTCAAGTTGTTAAAGCGGTTAAAGACGCAACAGGACTTGGACTTAAAGAAGCAAAAGATCTTGTTGATGGTGCTCCAAAGCCAATCAAAGAAGGTGTCAGCAAAGAAGATGCTGAGTCTCTAAAAAAGATACTCGAAGACGCTGGAGCTGAAGTTGAGATTAAGTAATTCAATCTCAGCCTAACTATTAAGGTTTAAATTCTTACCGATAAAATTGGTAAGAATTTAAACCATTTATTGCTTGCTTTTAATTAACGTAATAATTCCGACGCCTTGGAAACGACCAAAAAACAGCAACGTATCAGTTTTGCAAAAAGCAAAGCTCAAATTGATTATCCAGATTTTTTGGATATACAACTTAAATCTTTTCAGGATTTTTTCCAGTTAGAAACAACTAGCGAAAATCGTCAAGACGAAGGGTTGTTTAAAGTATTCAGTGAAAATTTTCCAATTACTGATGCTAGAAACAATTTCGTTCTTGAATTCCTGGATTATTTTGTTGACCCTCCACGTTACACAATTGATGAGTGTATAGAGCGTGGATTAACACACAGTGTGCCGCTTAAGGCAAAACTTCGTCTGTATTGTACGGACCCAGAACACGAAGATTTCGAAACTATTGTGCAGGATGTTTATTTAGGAATTATTCCTTACATGACGCCTCGCGCTACGTTTGTTATCAATGGTGCTGAGCGTGTTATTGTTTCCCAGCTTCACCGTTCTCCTGGTGTTTTCTTTGGACAATCTCGCCATGCTAATGGTACGAAACTTTATTCTGCTCGTGTAATTCCTTTTAAAGGATCTTGGATTGAATTTGCAACTGACATTAATAATGTCATGTATGCATATATTGATCGTAAGAAAAAATTGCCAGTAACAACCTTGCTTCGCGCAATCGGTTGGGAAAGTGATAAACAAATTCTTGAACTATTCGGTCTTGCCGATGAAGTGAAAGTTTCTAAAGCTGCTTTGAAAGCAGTGATTGGTCGCAAACTTGCTGCTCGTGTTTTGAAAACATGGATAGAGGACTTTGTTGATGAAGACACTGGCGAAGTAGTTTCCATTGAACGTAATGAAGTAATCATAGATCGCGAAACCATCCTTGAAAACCAGCATATCGATCGCATTGTTGATGCAAATGTAAAATCGGTTATTCTTCATAAAGAAGATTCTGCTAATCTAGATTACTCTATAATTTATAATACACTCCAAAAGGATACTTCAAATTCTGAGAAGGAAGCTGTGGAGCATATTTACCGTCAGCTTCGTAATGCTGAACCACCAGATGAAGAAACAGCTCGTGGAATTATCGACAAATTGTTTTTCTCTGATAAACGTTATGACCTCGGTGAGGTTGGTCGTTATCGTATCAACAAAAAATTAAAAGCAACAACATCTGAAGAGGTGCGCGTGCTCACAAAAGATGATATTATTGCAATCATAAAATATCTTATTGAATTGATTAATTCAAAAGCAGATGTTGATGATATAGATCACTTGTCAAATCGTCGTGTTCGTACTGTAGGTGAACAACTTTACTCCCAGTTTGGAGTTGGTCTTGCGCGTATGGCAAGAACAATTCGCGAGCGTATGAACGTTCGTGACAATGAAGTTTTTACACCAACAGATTTGATCAACGCGAAAACTCTTTCGTCCGTAATCAATTCGTTCTTTGGAACAAATCAGCTTTCACAGTTTATGGATCAAACCAATCCTTTGGCAGAGATTACGCACAAGCGTCGTCTTTCCGCCCTAGGACCTGGAGGTCTTTCTCGTGAACGTGCAGGATTTGAAGTTCGTGACGTTCATTATACTCACTATGGTCGTCTTTGTACAATCGAAACTCCTGAAGGTCCAAACATTGGTTTGATTTCTTCTTTATGTGTTTTTGCGAAAATAAATAAATTAGGTTTTATTGAAACGCCTTACCGTACAGTCACAAATGGTAAAATTGATATCAATAAGCCAATTATTTATCTTACTGCGGAAGAGGAAGATATGCGTACAATTGCTCAGGCAAATGCGCTAACAGATGACAAAGGAAATTTCCTTGAGAAACGTCTTAAAGCAAGGTACGAATCAGATTATCCTGTAGTAGAGCCGGAAGTAATTTCATTGATGGACGTTGCTCCTAATCAAATAGCATCTATTGCTGCTTCATTAATTCCTTTCCTTGAACATGATGATGCTAACCGTGCTCTTATGGGCTCGAACATGCAACGTCAGGCAGTTCCACTTCTTCGTCCTGAAGCTCCAATTGTTGGAACAGGACTTGAAGGTTTAATTGCTCGTGACTCACGCGTACTTTGGCAAGCCGATGGTGATGGAGTAGTTGAATATGTTGACGCATTAGAAATCACAATTCGTTACAATCGTTCCGATAAAGATCGTCTAGTAAGTTTTGACGATGATTTGAAAACGTATAAAATCACAAAATTCCGTAAGACTAACCAAAGTACTTGTATCAACCTTCGCCCATTGGTAAAGATTGGTGATAAAGTAAAACGTGGTCAAATTCTTTGCGAAGGTTATGCAACAAAGGATGCCGAAGTTGCATTAGGAAGAAATCTGAAAGTGGCTTTTATGCCATGGAAAGGTTACAATTTTGAGGATGCAATTGTTATCAGCGAACGTGTTGTGCGCGATGATATTTTTACCTCGCTTCACATTGATGAATATGTGATGGAAGTGCGTGATACAAAGCGCGGACTTGAAGAGTTAACTTCTGATATTCCAAACGTTTCTGAAGAGGCAACAAAAGACCTTGATGAAAATGGTTTAATTCGTATTGGTGCAGAAGTAAAGGAAGGTGATATTCTTATTGGAAAAATAACTCCAAAAGGAGAAACAGATCCATCACCAGAAGAAAAATTGTTACGTGCAATTTTTGGCGATAAAGCAGGCGATGTAAAAGACGCATCATTAAAGGTTCCACCATCTATTCGTGGTGTCATCATTGACAAAAAACTTTTCTCTCGTGCTGTCAAGGACAAAAAATTAAGGGCTGACGAAAAAGTACTTGTCGAAAAGATTGACGCTGAAGAAGCTGCTGAGTTTGCTGCGTTGAAATCAATTCTTGTAGAGAAATTAACTTCTATATTAACTGGAAAAACAACTCAAGGTATATTTAGCAACCTCAAAGAAGAAGTTGTTGAGAAAGGAACAAAGTTCTCTGGCAAAGTTCTTGAGAAAATTGATTATGCTAATGTGAATCAATCTAAGTGGACAAATGATGCTGATACAAATGACCTTGTAAAAGCAGTTCTTCACAACTTTAATATCAAGAAAAATGATCTTGGTGGTATTTATAAGCGTAAGAAATTCGCGCTACAAGTTGGAGACGAATTACCTGCCGGAATTGTTCAGCTTGCTAAAGTTTACATTGCTAAAAAACGTAAACTTAAAGTAGGCGATAAAATGGCGGGTCGCCATGGAAATAAGGGCATCGTTGCTCGTATTGTACGCGATGAAGATATGCCGTTCCTTGAAGATGGAACAACTGTTGACATTGTGCTTAATCCACTTGGTGTTCCTTCTCGTATGAATCTTGGACAGATTTACGAAACTGTTTTAGGTTGGGCTGGTCAAAAGCTCGGATTGAAATTCGGTACGCCAATTTTCGACGGAGCATCAATTGATGAAATCAACGCTTATACAGATCAGGCAGGACTTCCACGTTTCGGTCGTACTTTCTTAACTGATGGTGGCTCAGGTGAACGTTTTGATCAACCAGCAACTGTTGGTGTGATTTATATGCTGAAGCTAGGTCACATGGTTGATGATAAAATGCACGCGCGTTCAATAGGACCATACTCACTCATCACACAACAGCCGCTTGGTGGTAAAGCACAGTTTGGTGGCCAGCGTTTTGGAGAGATGGAAGTTTGGGCACTCGAGGCATTTGGTGCAGCAAACATCTTACAGGAAATTCTTACCATCAAATCTGATGATGTTGTAGGCCGTGCAAAAGCTTATGAAGCCATTGTTAAAGGTGAGAACATGCCAACTCCAGGAATTCCGGAATCATTCAACGTATTGTTGCATGAACTTAGAGGTCTTGCGCTAAATGTTAGTCTTGATTAATTTAATAAAGTCAGTTTTTATTTTCACGAACGAAAACAAAATACGATATGTCTTTTAGAAAAGATATCAAAGTAAAAAGTAACTTCTCTACGATCACGATCAGTTTGGCTTCTCCTGAATCCATTCTAGAACGTTCGAGCGGTGAAGTTTTAAAGCCTGAAACTATTAACTACCGTACTTACAAACCTGAGCGAGATGGTTTGTTTTGCGAAAGAATATTTGGGCCAGTAAAAGATTGGGAATGTCATTGTGGTAAATACAAGCGAATCCGATACAAAGGAATTGTTTGCGATCGCTGTGGCGTTGAAGTAACGGAGAAAAAAGTACGTCGCGAGCGTATGGGACATATCAATTTGACTGTACCCGTTGCTCACATTTGGTACTTCCGTTCTTTACCAAATAAAATAGGATATCTTCTTGGTCTTCCAACGAAGAAATTAGATATGATTATTTACTACGAACGTTATGTAGTAATTAATGCTGGTATTAAATCTGAAGATGGAATTCAATACATGGATTTCCTTACTGAGGAACAATACCTTGAAATTCTTGATGCACTTCCAAAGGAAAATCTTCAGCTTGATGACATGGACCCTAATAAGTTCGTTGCTCGTATGGGTGCAGAAGCGTTGTATGATTTATTGCAGCGCACAAAATTGGATGAACTTTCGTATGACTTACGAAATAAAGCAAACACCGAGACTTCTCAGCAACGCAAAAATGAAGCATTGAAACGTCTTCAAGTTGTAGAAGCGTTCCGTCATGCAAACAAACATGTTGAGAATAATCCAGAATGGATGATTATCAAAGTTGTTCCTGTAATACCACCGGAGCTTCGACCTCTTGTTCCGTTAGATGGTGGCCGTTTTGCAACTTCTGATTTGAACGATTTATACCGTCGTGTTATTATTCGTAATAATCGTTTGAAGCGATTAATTGAAATTAAAGCTCCTGATGTAATTCTTCGTAACGAGAAGCGTATGTTGCAGGAAGCTGTTGACTCATTATTTGATAATTCACGTAAATCAAATGCTGTAAAAACAGAATCCAACCGCGCACTTAAATCACTTTCTGATTCGTTGAAAGGAAAGCAAGGCCGTTTCCGTCAAAATTTACTTGGAAAACGTGTTGATTATTCTGCGCGTTCTGTAATCGTCGTTGGGCCAGATTTAAAATTACACGAGTGTGGATTGCCAAAAGATATGGCAGCCGAACTTTTCAAACCATTTATTATTCGTAAGCTTATCGAGCGTGGAATTGTAAAAACAGTTAAGTCAGCGAAAAAAATCGTTGATAGAAAAGACGCTGTAGTTTGGGATATTCTTGAGAACGTACTTCGTGGACATCCAGTATTATTGAACCGTGCTCCAACACTTCACAGATTAGGAATTCAAGCTTTTCAACCAAAGTTAATTGAAGGAAAAGCTATTCAATTGCATCCACTTGTTTGTACAGCTTTCAACGCCGATTTTGACGGTGACCAAATGGCGGTGCATGTTCCACTTGGGAACGCAGCTATTTTGGAAGCACAAATTTTAATGCTTGCATCTCACAATATTTTGAATCCTGCCAATGGTGCTCCAATTGCTGTTCCTTCACAGGATATGGTTCTTGGGTTGTATTATATGACTAAAGGAATGCGCACCGACAAAACCGTTACCGTTAAAGGTGAGGGATTAAAATTCTATAGCGCAGAAGAAGCAATTATTGCCTATAACGAAGGACGCGTTCAGCTCCATGCTTGGGTTCATGTAAAAATTCAAAACCATAAAGAAGGGGGACAACTCATTCCGAAAGTTATTGAAACAACACTTGGTCGAATTATTTTCAACAAAGTTGTTCCGCATGAGGCTGGTTATATCAACGAATTGCTTACTAAAAAATCGTTGCGAGATATTATTGGTGCAATTGTGAAAGAAACAGGAATGGCAAAAACAGCCAAATTCCTAGATGACATTAAAGAACTTGGTTTCCGTATGGCTTTCAAAGGCGGATTATCATTTAACCTAGGTGACATTATTGTGCCGGAAGAAAAAGTAAAAATGATTTCTGAAGCTAACAATCTAGTGGAGGAAGTGAGATCTAATTATAACATGGGTTTCATTACCAACAATGAGCGTTACAATCAGATTATTGATATTTGGACTCACACAAACAACAGAATTACAAAACGTGTATTGGATCAGTTGTCGTCAGATCGACAAGGTTTTAATCCTGTTTATATGATGCTTGATTCTGGTGCACGTGGATCTAAGGAGCAAATTAAACAGCTTGGTGGAATGCGCGGATTGATGGCAAAACCTTCAAAAGCTGGTTCATTGGGTGGAGAAATTATTGAGAATCCAGTTATTTCAAATTTCAAAGAAGGTCTTTCTATTCTAGAATATTTTATTTCAACACACGGTGCGCGTAAAGGACTTGCCGATACAGCTTTGAAAACTGCAGATGCTGGTTATCTTACACGTCGACTTGTTGACGTTGCACAGGACGTTGTAATTAATGAAGTTGATTGTGGCACTTTACGAGGTTTGATTGCAATTCCTCTTAAGAAAAATGAAGAGATTACTGAATCGTTGTACGATCGTATTCTTGGTCGCACTTCAGTTCACGATGTTTATGATCCACAAACTGGCGATTTAATTATCGAATCAGGAATGGAAATTACAGAGGACTACGCGGCAAGAATTGAAAATTCAGCGATAGAGTCAGTTGAAATCCGATCTGTACTTACTTGTGAATCTAAATCTGGAGTTTGTGGCAAATGCTACGGAAGAAATCTTGCTTCTGGTCGTATGGTTCAACAAGGAGAGGCTGTTGGTGTTATCGCTGCGCAGTCTATTGGAGAGCCAGGCACACAGTTAACACTTCGTACATTCCACGTTGGAGGAACTGCGTCAAGTGTTGCAGCTGCTTCTAAATTAGAAGCGAAGTATGATGGTGTTATCGAAATTGAAGAGTTGCGCACGGTGAAACGTAAGAATGCAGATGGGGCAGTTGTTGATGTTGTTATCGGACGTTCTGCTGAAATGCGAATTGTTGATGTGAATACAAAAATTGTTCTTACTACAGGAAACGTTCCTTACGGTTCGCAATTATTTGTTAAAAATGGTTCTGCCATAAAGAAAGGTCAAACCATTTGCGATTGGGATCCTTACAATGCGGTTATCGTTTCTGAATTTGGTGGTAAACTTAAATTCGAACATATCGAAGAAGGTGTTACGTTCCGTGAAGAGACTGACGAGCAAACAGGTTTCCATGAAAAAGTAATTATCGAGTCAAGAGACAAAACAAAAAATCCTTCTATTCAAATTATGAGTGGCAGTGATGTTTTGAAAAATTACAATATTCCTATCGCAGCACATATTGTTGTTGATAATGGCAACAAGATTGAGCCGGGACAAATTCTTGTAAAAATTCCGAGATCATCTGGTAAAACAGGTGACATCACAGGAGGTTTACCTCGTGTAACAGAACTTTTCGAAGCAAGGAATCCTTCTAATCCTGCTGTGGTTACTGAAATAGATGGTGTAGTAACTTTCGGAAAAATTAAACGTGGTAATCGTGAAGTGCTTGTAGAATCTCGCACTGGCGAACGTAAAACATATCTTGTTCCTTTATCCAAACACATTCTTGTTCAGGAAAATGATTTCGTTCGTGCAGGTGAAGCTTTATCAGATGGATCGATTAGTCCTGCAGATATTCTTGCAATAAAAGGGCCAACTGCCGTTCAGGAATACTTAGTAAACGAAGTTCAAGAAGTTTATCGTTTGCAAGGTGTAAAAATCAATGACAAACATTTTGAAGTTATTGTCCGTCAGATGATGCGCAAAGTGGACATTGTTGATCCGGGCGATACTGTTTTCTTGGAAACACAGCTAGCAAATAAAGCTGATTTCATGAATGAAAACGATAAATTGTTTGGCAAAAAAGTTGTTATTGAGCCAGGAGATTCTCCAAACATTAAAGCAGGTCAAATTATTTCTGCTCGAAAGCTTCGTGATGAAAATTCTATGTTGAAGCGTAAAGATTTTAAATTGATTGAAGCTCGAGATGCAATTACAGCCACTTCATCACAGATTCTTCAAGGTATAACACGTGCTTCTTTACAGACTAATTCATGGGTTTCAGCTGCTTCTTTCCAAGAAACAACTAAGGTTCTAAATGAAGCTGCTGTAAATGGTAAAGTGGATACGCTTAACGGACTAAAAGAAAACGTTATTGTCGGTCACCTTATTCCTGCTGGAACAGGTCATCGCACATACGAAAAACTTGTTGTTGGATCCAAAGAAGAATACGAAAAACTCCTTGCTGCTAAAAAAGAAGCAATGGAAGAAGAGGTTGGAAATTAAAATGCAGAACTTTAAAAATCCCTCCTTTAAGGAGGGATTTTTTTTGGAAATAATTTAATCGGCTCAATAACAGTTTTTCTACTTCTTTGCTTTCTATATTGAAAATTCAGAATCGTTTTAAAATTAATAACTTTGTATAAACACAAAAACTATTTCCATGCAAGATGAAAATGCAAACCAACAGCAACTTAATATTGAGTTAAATGAAGATGTTGCTTCAGGAATTTATTCCAACTTTGCCGTAATCACTCATTCTGTTTCAGAATTTGTTGTAGATTTTATTCAGGTAATGCCAGGCGTTCCAAAGGCAAGAGTAAAATCAAGAATTATCATGACACCGCAGCATGCAAAGCGTTTAATGAAAGCTTTGAAAGAAAATATTGCTCGCTTTGAAAGTACAAATGGAGCGATCAATGATGCTGAATTTGCGCAAGCATATCCTTTGAATTTCGGTGGCCCTAAGGGAGAAGCTTAAACAAACCGGGAAATCATATACATTATTTGAGCGCAACCAAAATTAATTTTTGGGATAAAAAATTTGTTTTGCTTTTTAATGGTACTCTATTATTTTCCTCGAATCAGTTGTACAAAACCAGTTATTGATTTTTTTATGTTGGGGCCGCTTAAAACGTAGTAGTAAGTACCATCGGTGCAGTTGGTATTAGCTCCATTTTTCTTACCATTCCATTCATTATTGTAATTTCCATTTTCATAAATTAGAGCACCCCAACGATCATATATCTGAATTTTTGAATTTGGGAAAAACTCTAAATTTTTAATTACAAAAAAATCATTCGTACCATCGCCATTTGGTGTGAATACATTTGGTAATAACACATCATACGGCAAAACAATTACATCACTACAAACGATATTCATGCATCCGAGGTTGTTGGTTGTGGTAAGACAAACACGGTATGTTCCAGCAGCAGTATAGGTGTGCTGTGGATTTTGTATCAAGGAGTTATTGCCGTCGCCAAAATCCCAAAACCATCCTGTAATGTTAGGTGTAGATTGATCTGCAAAGTAGTAAGTGCTGTCTGCAAAAATTACTGTCGGAGAATACGTAAACGAACTTGTTGGTAGTGGTAAAACTAAAACGGTTGCAGTAGCCACATCTATACATCCAATTGCAGTTGTAACGGTACAAGTATAAGTTGTATTTGTAACAGGTAATGCAATCGGATTTGGAATATTAGGATTGCTTAACCCAATTGTTGGTGTCCATGCATATGTAATTCCTCCAGTTGCATTCAGTACTACATTGTCACCACTACAAATGCTTGTATCTGGACCTGCAATTGCAAAAGCATCTTGCACATTAATTGTTACAGGTTCAGTTGTAGTACAAGTACCGTCACTCACAGTAACAAAGTAGGTAGTTGTTGTAGTTGGCGTTGCTATAGGATTAGCAATAGATGCATTGCTTAGGTTGGTTGCTGGAAGCCAACTGTATGTTCCCCCACCATTTGAATTTAAATTTACAATACTTCCTACGCAAATGGTGGTGTCGTTACTAGCAATAACTATTGGCGAAGCAATAACTTCAATTACAATTGGAATTACAGTAACGCCAGCGGGTACTCCATTATCAGTAGCAGTTATTATAATATTATTATACCCAATGTTATTTGTTGAACCAATAAAGTACGAGTTTATAACTGCCGTGTTTCCAACAGTATTGGTAACAATTACAAATCCTGTAACACCAGTTGTATCAATTGTAATTGTTGTGGACTGTGCCACTTCAGGCGAAAAAAAAGTAGCATTAAAAGGCAGAGAATCTCCTTCGCATAAGCGAAGTGTATCACAAATTGTAATGCCATTTGGAGTAGGAGGAACGTTGTTTGAACTTGCACATGCATCAAACAAAAAAGTTTGGTTATCCAACCAATCAATTCCGCTGTTAGGGCCTGCTGGTCCATTATAATTTCCACCAGGTTGGTTGAAGGCACCAAATTGAATATAATTCACGCCATCACCAGAGTTTGCACCAACAATTGCATCCGATCCGTTAAATCCATTTATTCCACCTGATGCATCTCCTGTTGTCCATTGCATGTCTTTGTAACAAAAAGAAACATTTCCTCCTGGCACAATTAGATCACTTCCATTTGTAATAATTACTTGAAATGTATTGAGCTTGTCAAAGTAACTATTATAATATCCAACGCTATCCCATTGCACTACCATATAGGTAGGAGTAATTTTGTAGTATGGAAGTCCGCTTGGAATTCCTCTAGTATCTACGTCTGACCAAAATGGAGCAACCATTATAAATGATGCATTTGGGAAGCCCGATGCCGTAAATGTTCCGTAGGGAGAGCCAAATGAGATATTTCCATTATTGTTTATGTAGCAGTTATTCCAATTTGTGCCATACAAACAAAAGGTAAATGGAATACTAACTATAGAAGACGACCCGTCGTCATTTCTGTATTCTGGAGGTATGCCTCCATTCACAGGAACAATGGACCATGAGGAATCACGAGTTTGCCAACATTGGCAAATGCTTGACGATGAGTGAACAGGTGTATTTGGAGCAATTCGATACTCCATGGGTGTTTTCTTGGCTATTTTTTGAGATGCTTTTTCCTTTCCATTTATTTTTCGATTCTCTTTTGCTTTATCCCATTGTGAAGGTGTAAGTGTCGATTGTGACGGAGCAATTATGAAAAATAGCAGACCAATAATTAAACTTAGTATTTTTTTGATTTTCATAACCAGTTATTATACTATTAAAGATAATATTATTTAGGGAAGTTTAAACATTTCTATCCAATGGCTCAGGTTTTTACAAAATTATTCTAATGCTTTTCTATTAAAAATGAGAAATCCAAAACTAAAAAGTAAACTGAAAGGTTGCTTTTGAGGGCTGTAATAATTTAAGCTAGCGCTAAATGTTCCAATTGGAGAAGTATAAACAAAAGCTGTCATCGCTATAGAAGAAAGTGTTTTTATATATTGAAAATTGAATGCTGGTGGTGACGCATAGGAAACGGTGTGGTTTGGATTTTCAATAATTTTTTGATAAGGAGCAAATAAAAACCCTTCCATTCTCCACTCTATATTTTTTGAAATTATCAAAATGCTTTTTATACCGGATGCCGCAAATTGATGTGCACGGAATGCGGGAATGAAAAAGGTTTTACTCTCAGGTGTTGGCTCAAAAGCTAGACAATTCATCATTGTTGACGTGTAATTATGGAAAAATGGTTGTTTCGAAATCGGTTGTGTACTATATGCTAATTCTCCATAAAACCCCAATCGCCATTTTCCACGCTCTTTAAAATAGGTATCATAGGTTAAGCGAAATTGTAACCAATTATGAATGGAACGAAAATTATTTTCGAAAACAGAGGTAGATCCAGCAGTATAAAATTCTTCTCCTTGAATAAAACGCCCACGGATTGCAAAGTAAGTTCCTGCCGAGGCAAATTGTTTTCTGTTTAATGTATTTCTTTCAAACAAAAAGTAGGAACTTAATGAACTGAAATCTGTTCTGTCGGTAGTATCTGTTGAAGTAAAAGTATTTGTTTGATAATATAAATTTCTATTGGAAGCAAACCCTGAGCCAATTACAATTCGTCCTTTATTACGAATAGGAAAGCCAGCGGTTAATTCTGCAAATCGTTCAATGTTAATTAAAAATGCGGGCTTTGTATCAATAAAATAGTTAGCGCTGCTTTTAAAAAAGTCCCATCTATTCCATGTTACAATTGGTTCTAAAAAAAACGGGAATTTAAATGGGAAGTCAACTCGCATTTTAATCTTTCCCGAATTATATAATTTTCCGAAATAGGCATTTCCACTAAAGTCAATAGATGGATTACTAAGTACGTTATAATGCATTCCAATATATCCCATGTTGATTGGTCTATTTGAGATGTTTCCTCCAAATTCAGTTGAGATTTTTTTTTCTTTTTTAATGTCGAGCTGTAAAGTGAAAAATCCCGTTTTTTTATTGTAAAATGATTTAGGAAAAACAGATTTTATTTTATCGTCGGCCGCCAAGCGAAAGTAAAAAGGTTTTATTTGTTCAAGTGGAATGAGCTTTTCATTTTGAGTTAATAATCGACTTATATAGGATATTTGGCGTTTCTTTAAACCCTTTCCTTGAATAGATATGCTATCGAATACTATTTTTGGTTGCTTGGCAATGAATGCCGATCTTGCTTTTGCAAGTTGTTCAGCATTAGTTCGTCGCTTAATATTAAGTTTTATTTCCTCTATTTTTCTAGCTGATGCTACATATCCGCTGTCAATTATTCGTTGCCCATTTTCAAACTCAAAAAGCCCAACCCAATTTGCGTTTGGCTCAATTATTATTCCATTTTCGCACAATGGATTGAAATCGGATTTGCTTGTAAGCATCGCTCTTATCTGCGAAATTAAATCATCCTCCTCTGGGTTTTGAAATTCAGAAGCAACATTACTTCCAATAATAAAATCTGGAAAGAAATCTTGGTACATTATATTAGCTGGAAAGTTATTGTAAAGTCCTCCATCATACAAAAGTGTTTCATTAATTCGAACGGGTTTTAAATAAAATGGATACGACATTGATGCTCGAACAGCTTCACCTAAATCCCCACTTTTGAAAACAATTGATTTTTTCGCAGAAATATCAGATGCCAAACATCTGAATGGAATAAATAAACTATCAAAATTATAATTTGCCGCCGCCGCTGCCGCCGCTGTATTTTCCATTAAGGCAAAGTCCAGCTGGACTGGCGAAATCATATTCGTTGGAAGATTATTGGAAAAAGTTGTATCAAAATTTAATTTGAATGTGATCCACGAAGCGTTATCCTCTTTTTTCTTGAAATAATAGATGTTATTTGGTTGTGTAACTCCAGTTGACCAACTAATGAATTCTTCTGAACTCACTAATTTTTCCATTTCAAAAGGTGTGAAACCCATGGTGTACATACAAGCTACCAAAGCTCCCATAGAAGTTCCACAGATATAATCAATAGGGATATTATTTTCTTCCAACGATTTTAACACACCTATATGCGCTAGACCAGCAGCTCCACCACCACTTAAAACAACTCCAACTTTTTCTGTGTTGTATTGAATTGGACCTACTTGTTCAGGAAACCGCTCAGTTGTTTGCGCCGCTACAAACGAAGCCCCAAAAATTAATAAAAAAAGTATATTTATAGATCGAAACATTTTTGCTTAAAGTGTGTTAGTAAAGGTAATAATTCCTTCTTTTCCTTTGTTCAGCTAAACTGCCTCATTAAATCAATCAGGTATTTTGGACTTTTTAGCAGCCTGGTGCCGTACCATGAAAATAATTCTCCGTTTACTAGAACAATTTTAGCTTTTGGACAAACAACACTCAGCTCTTCTATATGTTTTTGTTTAAAAGGGTAGGGCTCTGATGAAAGAAAAATAATTTCGGGGTTCCTTGCAGCCAATTCGTCAATTTGAATTTCAGGATATCTACTTTCAGCAGCTGTGAAAATATTTACCAAGCCACATTTTCCAATTAAGTGATCAATGAATGTATTTTTTCCTGCAGCCATCCATGGATTCTTCCAAATTAAGTAGGCGATATTTTTTTTGCTTGGCACATTTACATTTTCTTGAAAATAGTTAAATCGTGTTTTTAGTTCAGATACATATTCTATTGCCTTTTCTTTTTTGCCAGTCAACTCTCCAATTTTTGAAATCATTTCGTAGGCGTCTGGGAGTGTTTTAATATCACTCATCCATACCGGATAACTTTTCATTAATTCTTCAATTTGCCCCTTCTCATTTTCTTCCTTATTGCCAATAATAAGATCGGGATTTAGTAATTTGATCTTTTCAAAATCAAATTCTTTAGTGCCACCAATCCTTGTTTTATGCTGAAACCATTGTTGTGGATGAATACAGAATTTAGTTAGGCCAACTACCTCATCTTCTAAGCCAAGGTCAGCGAGTAATTCTGTTTGTGATGGAACAAGTGAAATAATTCTCCTTGGAATGTGCTCAAGGGAAATGGTATGATTCATTTGGTCTGTGAATTCCGACATACTATTTTTCAGATTTTATTGCCCAGGATATTCCTTTAAAATATATTACCAATTGCAGAAAATAAAAATTCTAACAAAGGGCCTTTATAATATCGTGTCTGGTAATAATAAAATCGGAGTCCGTTTTGAAATCACGGATTAAAACTGCGGGATTTTCTGGGGTAATCATTGCCGCGAGCGATTCTACAGGAGTTGAAATGTCAACAAATGGAAATGCTGCCTGCATGATAGTTTCCACTAATTCAGTTTTTTGATCTGGGTTTTTTACTAAGCAATTAAATAATTGTAGCTCGTTAATTGACCCAACAATTCTTCCTTGGTTTGTAACCGGCATTTGAGAAAAATCATTTTCGCGCATAATTTTTACGGCACGTTCTATTGGCTCATTAAATTCAATCGACTTAAGTTTTGCACCTTTAATTGCCGACACAACATCTTTGGCGGTCTGTCCTTTGGGTTCAAAAAATCCTTTCTCTCGCATCCACTCATCATTGTACATTTTTCCTAAGTAGCGCGTGCCATGGTCGTGAAAGATAACCACCACCACATCACTTTCTTTTAATTTAGAACACAATTGCAGCAGTCCCGCCATTGCAGAGCCAGCAGAGTTTCCTGCAAAGATTCCTTCTTCTTTGGTAATGCGGCGTGTCATTATTGCCGCGTCTTTATCCGTAACCTTTTCAAATAAATCAATAATACTAAAGTTCACATTCTCTGGAAGAAAATCTTCGCCAATACCTTCTGTAATATATGGGTAGATTTCATTTTTGTCGAAAATACCAGTCTCCTTATATTTTTTAAAAACAGAACCATAGGTGTCAATTCCCCAAATTTGCACGTTCGGATTTTTTTCTTTTAAAAACTTGCCCGTTCCACAAATTGTTCCACCTGTGCCAACGCCAACTACCAAATGTGTAATTTTTCCTTCGGTCTGTTCCCATATCTCAGGCCCCGTTTGTTCATAGTGTGCTTTCGAATTGGAAAGGTTGTCGTACTGATTAGGTTTCCAGGAATTTGGTATTTCATTTATTAATCTTGACGATACAGAATAATAGGAACGAGGATCTTCTGGTTCAACATTAGTAGGACAAACAATTACCTCAGCTCCAAAAGCTTTTAGTGCATCCACCTTTTCTTTTGATTGTTTATCTGTTGTAGTAAAAATGCATTTGTACCCTTTTATAATCGCTGCAATTGCTAAACCCATTCCCGTATTGCCCGATGTTCCTTCTATAATGGTCCCACCAGGTTTTAATCGGCCATCTAATTCTGCGTCTTCAATCATTTTTAAAGCCATTCTGTCTTTAATAGAATTGCCAGGATTAAAAGTTTCTACTTTAGCGTAAACACTTGCATTAGTTAATCCTTTTGTGAGTGTATTAATTCGAACAAGTGGCGTATTTCCAATTGCACCGAGAATATTTTCGTAAACATGTTTGCTAGGATTCACAGGGGTAGTTTTAGGAGTGTACAAATGTAATATTTTACTCAGGTATTTCGATTAATGTCATAGCAGATTTTGGTTTTTAAGAGCACGAAATCGAAGTATTAAAGAAATAGTTACCTGCTTTCCGCTACAAGTCCGGTGGGGCTTTTCGCTGCAATCAGGGCTATTTAGAGCATTCACAGTACTAACTAAACCGAATGGCTTTCACCGGTGAAATTTTGGTTACAATTAAAGCTGGAATTAAAAGAGCTATTTGGCAGAGTAGTAGTGTTGCTGTATTTAGAAATAATATGTTAAGCCAATTGATCGAAATAGGAACTGTTTTTAAATAGTAAGAGGCCTCTTCCAATTGTACAATACCAAAATGACTTTGCAAAAAACACAGTCCCAATCCCAACAAGTTTCCAATAAGCAATCCCAATAAAATTAATTTGGAAGCGTGAATTAAAAACACAGTAGTAATATTTTTGTTTGTCGCCCCCATCGCTTTTAAAACTCCAATCATGTTAGTGCGATCAAGAATTAAAATAATTAAGGCACTAATCATATTGATCATGCTTACAAATAAAAGGAGCACAATTATGATAATCGCATTCACATCCAACACATCTAGCCAAGAAAAAATTTGTGGTGTCAATTCTTTTATGCTTTTTGCGTTCAAATTTGCATCTATCGTATTGTTTATAGTAGCTGTTACTTCGTCCAGCACTTCATAGGAGTTTACCAATACTTCAAACCCAGCAACTGAATTTTCTTCCCAATTATTAAGCTTTTGCACTTGGCGAATGTCGCATAACAAAAACAAATCATCAAAGCCATCAATCAATCCAGTTTCATAAATCCCAGCAACTCGAAATGCACGTTGCTTTGTTTCATTGTTTAGGAGAAAAAACATTCTGAATTTTTTCCCAATTTGAAGATTCATTTTATTAGCAATAAAACGGGAAACCAAAACCTGATCACTTATTGTGTCTTGGCATTCGAAAATCTTCCCTTCTTTCAAATTTTGTTTAAAAAAAAGCCAGTCAAAATTTTTGTCAATACCTTTTAAAACAACTCCCATCAGTTGGTCATCAGTTTTAATAATCCCTGCTTTAGTGGCAAACACTTGAACATGCCTTACACCTGGAAGTTTTTTTATGTTCTCAATACTCGGTTGGACTTTGCTCATCGAATCCATTTCAAAAGATTCGTTTGTATTGTAAGCGGTAATCTGTATATGCGATCCAAAACCAATAACTTTTTGGCGAATGGATTGTTTGAATCCGTTCATCACCGCCAATGTTAAAATCATCACCGCTATTCCTATGGCTATTCCGCCAACAGCTACCCTCACAATTGGCTTTGAAATCCGCCCACTGGAATCCGCCTGGTTGAGCATGCGACTAGCAATAAGTCGTTCGAAAAATAATCGGGCCATGTACAAAGTTATTGCTTATTGTGGATTTGTTATGCTGAATTTTTTTAATGTAATATTCCAACTAATTTGATTTGAAACAGGTAAAAAATACTTACTTTCACATTCCAAATATGCGATTTTATTTATCTCTTTATTTTGTATTAATTCTTTCGGCAAACGCTTTTTCGCAATCGGCTGCGCGAGCAAAACTCAACATTGAAAAGACCGATGCTGATATTAAAGTGGGTGCTGAAAGGACTGCAGTTTATTTGCCAATGCTTATTGGTAAAAATATAGCCGTTGTAGCAAACCAGACTTCGCTTATCAATTCAACTTCCTTGATTGATAGTTTGATTAGTTTAAAAATTAAAATAAAAAAAATATTTTGTCCCGAGCACGGTTTTCGTGGTGTTGCAGAAAACGGCGAAGAAGTTAGCAATGCTATTGATTTAAAAACTGGATTGCCAATTATTTCCTTGTATGGAGATCATTTAAAACCAACGACGAAAGATTTAAGTGGTATCGATGTTGTGGTTTATGACATTCAAGATGTTGGTGTGCGTTGTTACACTTATGTAACAACTATGACTAATGTAATGGAAGCCTGTGCAGAGCAGAAAAAAACTTTTTTGATTTTAGATCGACCAAATCCTAATGGGTATTATATAGACGGCCCAATTTTAGAAAACACATACAAATCTTTTGTAGGCATTCACCCTGTTCCTTTAGTTTATGGAATGACTATTGCAGAATATGCGCTAATGGTAAATGGGGAGAAATGGCTTGCGAATGGTATTCATTGTGATTTAAAAACAGTATCCTGCGAAAATTATGTTCACTCCGATTGGTATCAATTGCCTGTTGCACCATCTCCTAATTTGCCGAATATGGCAGCTGTATATTTGTATCCTTCACTTGTACTTTTTGAAGGAACAGTAATGAGTGTTGGTCGTGGAACGGATCTTCCTTTCCAGTTAGTAGGTCATCCTAAATTAAATAATGCTGTTTTAAAATTCACACCAACACCTCACCCTGGCGCAAAAAAACCGTTGTATGAAAACCAAGTCTGCCTTGGACATAATTTGCATGATTTTGCATTGCTTTATATTCGCGACTACAAAGGCCTTTACTTGTATTGGATTTTATCTTCATACAACGATATGCCCGAAAAGGATATTTATTTTAATGACTTTTTGGAAAAGCTTGCGGGAACAAAAACTCTTCGACAACAGATTATAGAAAAGAAATCAGAAGAACAAATAAAGGCAACTTGGCGACAAGGAATTCTAAAATTTAAAATCATTCGAAAGAATTATTTGCTTTACGATGATTTCGAATAATAATTTTTTACCACTTAGTAATGCTACATGGATTAATTATTTAACATTAGTAAGTCTAAAAATAAAAAAAATTAAAAATGAAAAAGTTTTTTCTAATTTTAGTAGTCTTTGTTTATTCGTTTTTACTTAAAGCGCAAACAGGACCATACTGGGCAACAGATGTTGCACCGATTCTTTATCAGAATTGTACAAGTTGCCACAACGCAAATGGCATCGCACCGTTTTCTTTAATGACTTATGCTGATGCCTTTCCAAATGCAGGAGCAATGGCTTCAGAAGTTAGTAATCGGACAATGCCGCCATGGCCACCCGACACTTCTTATGTTCGTTTTTGTAATGAACGAGTTTTATCTCAAGCTGAAATTCAAACTATTGTTGATTGGGATGCGAATGGGGCTCAGCAGGGAAATTTAGCTAACGCTCCTGTTCCACCCACTTATACTGGTTCAGCGCTATTGGTAAACCCTGATCTTGTAGCACAAATTCCACTTTATACTGTCAATACGGCTACTGATTTATACCGATGTTTTGTTGTCTTGAGCGGAGTCCCAACAAATGAATTCATCTCCAAAATTGAATTTATTCCAGGCAATCGTTCAATTGTTCACCACATACTTCTTTACCAAGATCAATCTAATACTTGTGTTAATCTTGATAACGCTTCACCTGGTCCAGGTTATACAAACTTCGGTGGTGTGGGTTCTAATACTGCAAAGTTTGTTGCGGCTTGGGTGCCAGGCCAAGAAGTTTATGTGTTGCCTGCTAATATGGGAATTCAATTACTCGCTAATGCTAAACTAATCTTTCAAATTCATTATCCAGGAGGCACTTTTGGACAAATTGATAGTACTCAAGTTCGTTTAACGTTTGCAAGTGGGCTTGTGCGAAATGTTTCAATTGATCCAACAATTAATCATTCCCAATCGCTTACCAACGGTCCCTTATTTATTCCAGCAGATACCGTAAAAACATTTTATGCGCAGGAATATATAGGTTATAATGTAAGTGTCATAAGTGTTGCTCCACACATGCATTTAATTGGTCACAACATTACAAATTATGCTGTAACACCTAATAGTGATACAGTTCCATTGATTCAGATTAATAATTGGGATTTTCACTGGCAAGGATTTTATAATTTCCGACAGCCAATTCACATACCATTGGGTAGCACCATTTATGCTCATGCAGAATATGACAATTCAGTAAATAATCCACACAATCCAAATTCTCCCCCGCAGCACGTATTCTTAGGTGAATCAACTAACGATGAAATGTTTCTTGTGTATTATGCTTATTTGCTTTATCAGTTTGGTGATGAAAATATAATTATTGATTCTACGCTGATGGGAATGCAAGATCATACATTCCCTGGATTGGTCATTTGCCCGCAGTTGTATGCACCGTTTCCTTCACCAGCGTTGAATAACGAAAATATAAATATTGAATTTTATTTACCGAATAAGGTAAAAGTGAAAATCGAAATTGTGGATGTCAATGGCAGAACTGTTCTTATTCCCGTACAAGATATTGAAACCTCTGCCGGTTATGGTTCTCATAGATTAAATACAAACGGATTAGCAAAAGGAACATATTTCGTTCGACTTTCTGCTGACGGTAGTGTGAAAACAAAACCAATAGTAATTCAGTAAAATAGTTTAGGAAAAATTAAAACGATTCGTAGATGGATCGTTTTTTTTGTTTTTAATTGGGCTAGTTAATCTCCTTAACAGGTTGGAATATTTTTTTATTTAACCACCAACAAGCCCACGCACATCCCGCGCCAACAATTGCACCTGCAAAAACATCGGTAGGATAATGAACTCCTAATCGCATGCGAGAATAGCCGACTGTCGTGGCCCATATAAAAGTGGGTGCAACGAAATACCACTTAGGGTATTCGAGTGAGATAGAAGTTGCCAATGCAAATGCTGAAGATGTATGTCCAGAAGGGAATGATTTTGATCCCGCATTTCCTTTTTTAATTATGTCGGGATAGGTTACGAAAGGCCTTGGACGATTAACGGCATATTTTAATCCAGTTGTAATTGCGCCACATGTTACTACTGCACATAAAGCAACAAGAGGTTTTCTTTTTTCATCAATCGTAGTATGTCGAATCAAATCATAAGTCAATATTCCTAATGGCAAGCCGATAATAAAAGGAGTCACGCTTTGTGATGTAAGTTGCATTGCTTCGTCAAGTCTTGGGTTGTTGGTTTGACTTATGCAGCGAAGCCAATGAATATCGTTGGTTTGCGAATGTGCAGTAGTAGAAAGAAATAAAATTAAAAAAAGAAAATTTCTCAATGGTTTACTTTGTATTTTCTAATTAACGCTTCCGGGATAAACTTTCAAAGCTTCCTCTAAACATTTCATTGCACTTTTTAAATCAGACAGGTTTAGGACGTAAGCAATTCGCACTTCATTAAGTCCAGCATCTAAAGAAGAGTAAAATCCTGTGGCTGGTGCAAGCATTACCGTTTCTCCATTGTACTGAAAATCTTCCAAAAGCCATTGACAAAATTTATCTGAATTATCGATTGGTAATCTTGCTATGCAATAAAATGCACCAGATGGCTTCGGGCAAAATACGCCGTCCATTTTATTAAGTGCTTCAATTACATAATTTCTTCGATTGGTATATTCATTCGTAACCGAATCAAAATAAGATTGTGGTGTTTCTAATGCTGCTTCAGCACCTATTTGTCCAAATGTTGGTGGACTTAAACGGGCCTGTGCAAATTTTAATGCTGCGCTCATTACCTCTTTATTTTTTGAGATCAAGGCTCCGATTCTTGCTCCACATGCACTGTATCTTTTGGAGATTGAATCGAGGAGTACAACATTATTTTCTATGCCTGACAAATGCATCACAGAAGTGTATGATTTTCCATCGTAGCAAAATTCACGGTAAACCTCATCCGACAATAAAAACAAATCGTATTTCAGGACTAATTCTTTAAGCGCTTCTAGTTCTGTTTTAGTGTAGAGGTAGCCTGTAGGATTTCCAGGATTGCAAATCATAATACCTTTTGTTTTCGGCGTAATTTTTTTTTCGAATTCTTCAATAGGTGGCAACGCGAATCCTGTTTCGATATACGAACGAATAGGTTTTATTACTAAATCCGCCGCGCATGAAAATCCATTGTAGTTTGCATAGAAGGGCTCTGGTATTAATATTTCATCACCAGCATTGAAACAAGTTAACATTGCAATTTCAATTGCTTCTGATCCTCCTGTTGTAATAATAATGTCTTCGGTCTCTACATTCATTTGAAACTTCTGGTAATATCCAGCAAGTTTATTACGATAGCTTTCTATACCGGCCGAGTGTGAATACTCAATGATTTTTATTTTAGAATTTTTAATTGCATCGAGCATGACAGCAGGAGTTTCAATGTCGGGCTGACCAATATTGAGGTGGTAAATTTTTCGTCCGTCCTTCTTTGCCTTTTCTGCAAAAGGGACTAGCTTACGAATTGGAGATGGCGGCATTTGGCCCGCTTTCTGTGATACTTTAGGCATAGCTATGAAATGAATTTCAAAGTTCGTAATTAGCGGGTAATTAACATTCAATTATCATTTTTATTTATGCAAAATGATAATTTAACAGGCTAGTAAACCAAAATATTGAGGTATAAAGCTGAAATTATATTTTTTGAATACGCTACTTCGCCTTTAATACAACGCATTTAAATGTTAGCGTTACGGGTGAATTCAGCGCATTTGACTTCAAGAGCACAGTTCTTTCCTGTCGTCCGATTGTAGTTTTACTATCAAATGTTACTCGAATTGTTTCTTTTTGACTTTTTTTAATAGGACTTTTTGGGTAATCAACGGTTGTGCATTTGCAACTCACATCTGCTTGCTGAATAATTAAAGGCTCGTCTCCTGTATTTGTAAACATAAAATCATGAAATGTAATTTCACCTTGGTGAAGGAATCCAAAATTAAATTTCAATTCCTCCAAATGCATCTCTGGCGAAATTTTTTCGCATGGTGACTGGCGAAATGCGAACGTAACAAATGCAAGAATTAAAACAGTTAATTGCTTCATACGTTGTATCTAAATTATTTCGTATTCAACAAATGTATGTTTTTAGTTATGATTTTTTTGATTAAACATAAAAACGCGAACAGTATGTTCGCGTTTTTAATCGAGTTTTAACCAAAATTAATTTCCGCTTGTGGCCGGTGTGCCAGCGGGAATTACAGAACCTTTAATTTTCACTTCCACTATACTGTTTGACGCATTTGATGTAACAGTAATTTTTTTATCAAACATACCAATACGAATACTGGTATCGTATTTTACTTTAAAATTTGCACTTGAACCAGGGGCAATTGGATTCTTCGGCCAACTTTCTGGAAACGTTGTGCAACCGCAGGCTCCTTTTATACTAGCAATAGTAAGTGGAGTTTTTCCAGTGTTTTTGAACGAAAATGTGCGTATAGCTTCACTGCCTTGTGTAATATTTCCGAAATCAATAACTTCTGATTGAAACGTAATTTCTGGTGCATTGATATCTGAATTTATTTGTGCAGATAAAAATGGAACAGAAAATAACACTATCAATATGGAAGCAATAAGTTTCATTTACGTTCTTGACTAAATTAATTATTCACCGGTGCTCCTCCATTTGCAGGGACTGACCCTGGCCCTGGAAAGGGTGTTTCAGAAATAGGTGCAGAAACCGTGCCATGAATTCGAATTACCGCAGGGGCTTCCTTTCCCTGAAAAGTTATTGTGACTTGTTTGTCAAAAGGCCCTAGGCGATTTGTGTCGTAACGAACTTTGATACCCACAGTTTGCCCAGGTTTTATAGGTTCTTTTGAGTATTCAGGTACAGTACAGCCACATGAACCATGCGCTTCAGTAATTACAAGCATTTCTTTACTTGTATTTGTCAGTTTGAACTCGCAAATAGGTTCCCCACCTTTAAGGATGGTACCATAGTCGTTGCTCGTCTTGTTAAACTTGTAGCCTAAATCTACAATATCAACTTTAGCTGTTTGCGTAGGATTTGACTTAACAACTGGTTTTGAAGTGCTTGCTTGAGAAAAGCCATAGCTAAAGCTAAGACAACATATAGAGATTGTAACAATCTTTTTCATATTGAAAAAGGATTTAAATGAGTTAATTCTTTGGTTTTGTGGTCTCAGGTAATGTAGTTGGCATCACTTGTGGAGCAGGTGTAGTAGATATTGTTGCACCACCATTTTGCCCTGGAGTTTCTGCAGGAGTTGGATTTGCAGGAGCCGCTTCAACTGTTCCTTTAATATGTAACACTATTGACTTGTCGGTGTCGTAAGTTAAAGTAACTGTTTTATCTTGGATACCCATTTTACCAGTTGAGTTAAAGGTAACTTTAATTGTTCCACTTCCTTTTGGCTTAATTGGTTCTTTAGGATAATCAGGTACGGTACAACCGCAAGATCCAACAGCATTATTAATAATTAATGGCTCTTTTCCTGAGTTTTTAAATTTAAATTCATGGGTAGCGGTCTCGCCTTGTTTGATGTTTCCAAAGCTATATTCTAGCGCATCAAAAGTCATAACTGGACCATTTTTTGTTTCCAATCCTGAGGTTACAGGTGCTTGAGCATTGGCCTGAGTCAAAGATCCCAAGATCATTAATGGAAGAAATAGTAATTTTTTCATTGTTCTGTTTTTTTTGGTTTTTAATTTTCAAATTACTTGCCATAATCGTGCCACAATTTTCTACTAAATTGTCGGAAATTAGTAGTTTTGTGTCCCTAGTAATTTAGGCAATGGTCGAAGATAAGTTAGATTATGGAGATTCCCAAAAATTTTGAGTTTTCAGCAGCCGAAAAACGTTGGTATGCATGGTGGACTGAAAAGGGTTTTTTTCGATCCGTTCCCGATGAGCGTGAGCCTTATACCATTGTAATCCCCCCCCCAAATGTTACCGGTGTCCTACATATGGGGCACATGTTAAACAATACCATTCAGGATGTCCTTATTCGGCGTGCTCGCATGCTTGGTAAAAATGCTTGTTGGGTACCTGGTACCGACCATGCCTCTATTGCAACCGAGGCTAAAGTTGTTGCTTTTTTAAAAGATAAAGGGATCAATAAGAAAGATCTTACACGTGATGAGTTTTTGAAATATGCTTGGGAGTGGAAAGATAAATATGGTGGAATAATACTTGAACAATTAAAAAACCTCGGTGCATCTTGCGATTGGGACCGCACGCGATTTACCATGGAGGAAGAGTTGAGCGAGTCCGTTATTGATGTGTTTATTGACCTTTATAAAAAAGGACATATTTACCGCGGAACAAGGATGGTGAATTGGGATGTCTCTGCATTGACTGCTGTTTCTGATGAAGAGGTAATTATGAAGGAATCAGTTTCAAAGCTTTATTATCTGCGATATTTAATTGAAGGAACAAAAAATGAATACGTAACAATTGCTACAACTCGTCCTGAAACAATTCTTGGTGATACTGCTGTTTGTGTCCATCCAGATGATGAGCGTTATGCAAATTTGAAAGGGAAAAAAGTACTTGTTCCTCTGCTAAATAAAGCAATTAATATTATTTACGACGAATACGTTGATAAAGAATTCGGAACAGGTGCATTAAAAGTAACTCCTGCTCATGATCGGAATGATTATGAATTAGGAAAAAAACATAAACTTGAATCCATTGATATTTTTAATCCAGATGGAACAATCGCTCTTGCTGGAAAATTATATGTTGGCAAAGATCGTTTTGCTGTTCGTAAAGAAATTATAAAGGATTTGGAGGAAGCTGGGCATCTTGTGAAAGTGGAAGAAATCAATAACAATGTTGGTTATTCTGAAAGAACTAAATCAGTGATTGAACCACGCTTATCCATGCAATGGTTTCTTTCGATGAAGGATATTTCTAAACCTGCTTTGGATAATGTATTGAATGGAAATGTAAAGTTGATTCCCGATAAGTTTCTTGGAACATATAAGCATTGGATGGAAAATGTACATGACTGGTGCATTTCGCGTCAATTGTGGTGGGGACAACAAATACCAGCGTGGTATGACAACAAAGGAAATTTTGTAGTTGCCAAAACAAAAAAAGAAGCTTTCGAACAATTCAAAATTAATAATTCAACAATAGAAATTGAAGAGATTCGTCAAGATGAAGATGTAGTTGATACTTGGTTTTCCTCTTGGTTATGGCCGATTTCTGTTTTTGATCCAACTTTTTTTGGTAAAGAAAAAGGAAGTCCGGGCAATGCTGATTTACAATATTATTATCCGACGAACGATTTAGTTACAGGACCCGATATTTTATTTTTCTGGATTGCTCGAATGATCATTGCTGGATACGAATACAAAAACGAGAGGCCGTTTGAAAATGTTTACCTGACAGGAATTGTTCGCGATAAACAAGGACGGAAAATGTCAAAACAATTGGGTAATTCTCCAGACCCTTTAGAACTCATTCAAAAATACAGTGCGGATGGTGTGCGTGTTGGAATGCTTTTATGCGCACCAGCTGGAAACGATTTGCCGTTTGACGATTTGATGTGTGAGCAAGGCAGAAATTTCTCAAATAAAATTTGGAATGCATTTCGTTTGTTAAAAGGATTCAGTGTTGACAATTCAGTCGAGCAACCCGAATCGTCCAAGTTTGCCATTCAATGGTTCAATGCAAATTTCAATGAGCAGCTTGTCGTTATAAATGATTTGTTCTCCAAATTCCGTTTGTCAGAAGCTTTGATGGCAAGCTATAAATTAGTGTGGGACGATTTCTGTGCTTGGTATTTGGAAATGATTAAACCAGATTTTGTGAATGGTGTCGCAAAAAGTATTGATGAAAAAACATTTTTAGCAACAACAGAATTTTTCGAAAAGATTTTGAAAGTGTTGCATCCGTTCATGCCGTTCATTACTGAAGAATTGTATCATCATTTAGCAGAACGAGAGGAGCGCGATGCAATTATTATTGCCAAATGGCCCGTGGTAGCAATTGTAGATCAATCCATTTTAGAAAAGTTTTCGGTTTTTCAGGATATCGTAATTGGGGTTCGGGCAATTCGAAATTCAAAAAATATTTCTCCAAAGGAACCGCTTAATCTTTTTGTTAGAACAGAAAATAATTCAACAATTCAAAAAAGTGAAGGAGCAATTAAAAAACTGTGCAACGTTTCTCAACTTCAATATACGAATCAAAAAGTTGAAAACGCATCTTCTTTTTTGGCTGGAGGATTAGAGTTTTATGTTCCTCTCCCTAATAATT
Organism: Flavobacteriales bacterium; assembly: GCA_002737665.1. Classification (GTDB taxonomy): domain Bacteria; phylum Bacteroidota; class Bacteroidia; order Palsa-965; family Palsa-965. The sequence continues at coordinate 35,181 of NSIF01000017.1, forward strand.
TTGATTTGAAAGCAGAAAGAGAACGGTTGGAAAAGGAACTTGTATACAACCAGGGGTTTTTAATTTCTGTTCAAAAGAAATTAGCGAATGAAAAATTTGTTTCAAATGCAAAGCCGGAGTTAATTGAGTTAGAGCGTCGCAAGCAATTAGATGCCGAATCTGCTATTAAATCTATTGAGGAACAGCTATCAAATTTATAGTTTTTTTGAATGGCGATTATTGGCTTAACTAGAAATTAAATAGTTTTCCTTTTGTAAAGCTGTTATTTGATCCTCTGTTAATGTATTTCCTTCAATTTATAATGAGGAATGAAATGTTTTTTTTCTGTTTGTTTTCGAAGTTGAGGATATTGTTTAGTCAGGTAATTAGCATTCACCTATCCTAACTTTTCGGAAATTGAACTTATTGATTTTATTTTTTTTGTTAATGTCGTAAGGATACTTCATTGATACTATCATTTCATACTATCAAAAGTGATCTATTTTCTGTGAAATGTTGAATTATTGTTGTTTTCTTAATCGTAGTTTAGTGAAAGCTAACCTGCGTGCTATGGGCTAGTTATTTTCTCATTTGTGCTGTCTTTGGCTACTGCTATTTTTATCTTTTTTATACCAAACCGCCAAAGGAATATAATAAATACAGTAAAAATAATTAATAATATTCCAGCAAACCCGGCATCCACTTTTGATAAATTACTAGAATACATTAAAAGAAAGTCATAGGTGCCATGAAGACCCATTGGAACGAGTAAAGTAAGCATTAAATATTTTTGTTGATTATGGTCTTTATTGAATTTTGCTAAAGAAAGAAAATATCCCATTGCCACTGCGAATAAACCATGTCCAGGCACAGCGAGAATTGCTCTCATAAATGCAATTCCTAGTCCGTGTTCAAAAACATACAAGATATTTTCTACTAAAGCGAATCCTAACGAAACAAAAACAGCATATATGATTCCATCGTAATGTTCATCGAAAAACTTGCTTTTCCAGATGATCCAATATAAAATAATAAACTTCGCGAACTCTTCAGGAATGGCAGCTACAAAAAAAGCATCGTAAAACGATTTAAATAGTGGAGATTGAAACGCAGT
>NSIF01000018.1 GCA_002737665.1 Flavobacteriales bacterium
CACCAAACAATAAATGGGTAACAGAATTAAAAGATCAATTCAGGCCGTATTTCGAACAGGATTTGACTGGAATAATAAATCATAAAAAATTACTTAAAGATTACGATTCATTTTTTAATATTGCAGCAAAACCAGAAAATGGACGAATCTTCAAATTCATGGCTTTTGCTGTTTGGAAAAAAACGATGGGCTTATAATTTTTTATACAAATAATTTAAAACAATTTCACAGAAAATACTACATATGAAAAAGAAATTTATACCAATAGTAGCGCTAATTATTTTAGTTGTTTCCTGCAATTCACCAAAACAATATGAAGAATCGCTTGATGCCAATCGTTTTAGCGCATTTTTAGATTCATTAAAAGATGAACAGCTCCTTGATGTGCGGACAGCGGAAGAATTTTCAGGCGGTCACATTATGGAAGCACTGAATATAGATTGGATGGGTAATAATTTTGCTATGAGTGTGTCCCAGCTCGATAAAACCAGACCGGTATTTGTTTATTGTTTATCAGGTGGACGGAGCGCGCAGGCAGCAAAATATTTACGGGAGGAAGGATTTAAACCAGTTTATGAATTAGAAAAGGGCTTACTCAATTGGAATACTAAAAATTTACCATTGACTGACAAAGTTATTTTGAAAAGCTCGTCTGAATTTACAAGTGAAGTTTCTATTTCAGCATTCCAAGAACTGATTAAATCAGAGGATATTGTTTTGGTTGATTTTGGAGCAAAATGGTGTACACCCTGTAAGATTCTTGCACCGAGGTTGGATGAATTAGTAAAAGAAATGGGGGATGATTTTAAATTGATTAAACTGGATTCAGACCGAGATTCTAAGTTAGCTCAATCAATGAACATCACTTCACTTCCAACCTTATTGCTTTATAAAAATGGAGATGTAATCTGGAAAAACGTAGGATTGATTGAGAAGGAATTAATTGCTCAACAAATTAACTTAGCGGTAAACAAATAGCGTAAACTAGAGTTACTTTTTTTTCTTTTTCTCTTTCAATGAGCCAGAAAAACTCCAGTTTTTTTTCACTTTATCTTTTTTAGATAATTTCACATTTCCTTCTATACTGTAACCATCTATTGTACCTACAATTTTCACAGTCTCTTCTAATTTATTGGTAATTTCCCCTTCAAACTCTACATAAATCATATCTGCATCCACAGCTTCATCGAAGTAAGTAGAATCCTTTGTCAATTCAATAGGAATAGCTTCCGCACCTGCATTTTGTTTAAAATATCCGGTTCTAAACTTGCCACTTTTAAACACACAAACATCTTCTTCTGCAAGCCCAGCCTTTCCGCCTTTTTTAGCTTCCATAATACTTATTTTGAATTGCTTGCTTTCAACACTCGATGTATCTTCTCCGCCAAAAATAAATGAAGCGGTAAGGATAAAAATAAAAATACTTGAAATTAATGTTGAAGTTCGTTTCATATGGATTATTTAAGTTGTCAAATATAGTATTTCAAATGATAAATTCGTAAATTGTGTTATTAATTTAATAAGAATCTATCGACAGACACTAATTAACATAAAGAACTGGTAACAGAACTTATATTTGCAAAAGTATTTTATTTTTAGTTGTACAAATGAACGCTATACCATTAGCCGAAAGACTTCGCCCCTTAACGCTTGACAATTACATTGGACAAAAGCATCTTGTTGGTGAAAATTCTGTTTTAAGAAAAGTAATTGAAACAGGGAATCTTCATTCGATGATTTTGTGGGGGCCGCCTGGTGTTGGTAAAACTACATTAGCTTTACTGATAGCAGCACATTTGAAACGTCCTTTTTATTCATTAAGTGCAATTAATTCAGGAGTAAAAGATATTCGTGATGTTATAGAAAAAGCCAAAAGTCAAGCTTTTTTTGGAACCAATATGCCCGTTCTTTTTATCGATGAAATTCATCGGTTTAGTAAATCACAACAAGATTCACTTTTAGGGGCTGTGGAAAAAGGAACCGTCACTTTGATTGGTGCTACAACTGAAAATCCTTCATTTGAAGTTATTTCAGCGCTACTTTCTCGTTGCCAGATTTATATTTTAAAGCCGCTCGAAAATGACGACCTTCTTTCGTTATTGGATATTGCTATTAAAAAAGATGAGGTCTTAAAAACGAAAAAAATTGAAATTAGAGAAACCGAGGCCTTACTACGATTAGCAGGTGGTGATGCGAGAAAATTGCTGAACATTATTGATTTAATTGTAGCCGTCAATCGGGAAAATGAAATTATAATTACAGATGAATTTGTTTTAGAAAATGTGCAACAAAATATTGCACTTTATGATAAAGACGGAGAACAACACTATGATATCATTTCCGCATTCATTAAATCGATAAGAGGAAGCGATCCAAACGCTGCAGTTTATTGGTTGGCAAGAATGATAGATGGTGGCGAAGATCCTTCTTTTATTGCACGAAGATTATTGATTCTCGCATCTGAAGATATTGGAAATGCTAATCCAAATGCACTTTTGCTAGCCAATGCCTGTTTTCAAGCTGTTAATGTAATTGGTTTTCCTGAGTCTAGAATTATACTTTCACAATGTGCTACTTATTTAGCATCATCAGAAAAAAGCAATGCTTCCTACAAGGCCATTGAAGAGGCGCTTTTACTTGTTTCACAAACAGCAAATCTTTCAATCCCTTTACATATTCGAAACGCGCCAACTAAACTCATGAAGGATATTGGTTATGGAAAAGATTATAAATATGCGCATGATTTTAATGGAAGTTTTGCAGAACAAGAATTTTTACCAAAAGAAATAATTGGAAAAAAGTTATATAACCCAGGAACCAGTAGTAGAGAGAAAGAAATTCGAGCTTATTTGAAAAAATGTTGGGGAGAAAAATACGACTATTAATTAATAATATTTATTTCTCTTCTTCGATTGCCCTACTTCCTTTCGACTCATAAACTAGAACATATACAAAGCCCACAATAAGTCCACCTATCCCCTGCTCAATTCCTTGCCAAGTCAAATCGAAAATAAGGTACTTTAAATCGAGGCTTTTATTAAATGAAATATTGACAGTTGTAGCTAAAATTGAAACAAGAATTCCACAGGAAAATCCAACCCAAAAACCTCTAAGAATAGAATTACTTGATGTTTTATCAAAAAAAGGTAATGAGTATGCTCTTGTTACCAAAAAACCAACAAAAATATAAGCTACAGTAGCAAATGAAAAGTAAACAACCTTGGAATAGCTAATTAAATTGTAATCATTCAAAAACAGACCATGCCATAAATAGGATAAGCCAAACATTACAAGTGTAGTGCAAATCCAGGCAATCATAAATCGTTTACCGTAGATAATCATTTCAATTCAAATTGTAATTATAACTCAAAAATATATCAAATTTTAGTACTTAAAATTACTTTTTCAAAAATTTGTCAACCTTGTGATTTTAATAGCTAATAGTCTACTAATTATTAAGAATTTATATGTAAAAACCACGCCCTTTAACCTAATTTTAGTCGGTAATATGTTATCTTCGTACTGCATGATGAGACACGCTATGCTGTCAATATCATAATATAAAACGAGGTCAGTGAAAAGAACACTTATTTTACTTTTTACCTGTATTTCACTGCTGCAATTTAATGCCTGCAAACGAGATACTGGGCCTTCCTGGGATGTGGGAATAGTTTTACCACTTGCACATGCCTCACTTTCAATTGATGGTTTGCTGACTGACAGCCTTACTACCACCAATGCTGATGGTTCAATTAAACTTGTTTACTCAACAAAATTCTTGGCTTTGGAAACCGATACACTATTCAAATTTCCAGATACAACAGTAGCAAATGTATTCCACTTACCTATTGGCTATGCTAATTTGGCTCCGGGGTCTTTCTTAATTCCACCAAGTACACCCACACAAACAGAATTCAATGTCAGTAATGTTGAAATTGTTATGGGAATATTAACTGATGGATTGATGACGATGAAATTTAAAAATGATATTAGAAAACGTGTTATTGTTCAATATCAAATTCCATGCGCCACGTTAAATTCTATTCCTTTCTCTGTAACTTTTTTAATTCCAGCAGCACCTGATTCACTCCATTCTTCAATTGCTAATAATACGGTTAGTCTTGCTGGCTACACAATCGATTTTACAGGAACAAACAATGATAGAGTGAATACAATCACGACACTTTTTACAGCGCAAATAGACCCTACAGAAATTGGTAACATTACAATTTATCCTTCTGATACCGTTTCGGCTAACAGCGACTTTTCAAACATTAAGCCCTATTATATTCGTGGATACTTCGGAAATGAAACAATCCAAATTGGACCTGAAGAAACTAGTTTTTCATTATTTAATAAAATCCAATCCGGATCTATTGGTCTTGATTCCTTGAAAATGTCAATCGGCATTACTAATTATTTAGGTATGGATTCAAGACTAACCTTTAATGGAATCTGGTCGCGAAATACCTATACGAACCAAACGGTGCAATTGAATAATTCTTTAATAGGCAATCCTATCAATATTAATAGAGGTGTTTTAACAAGTTCATGGCTTCCTGTTATTCCAAGTACATATAATTTTATATTTGATAATAGCAATTCAAATGCAAAAGCGCTAATTGAAAATCTACCTCATAAATTGGGATTTGATGTCACATTAGTTACAAATCCTCTTGGCAATGTATCGGGTAACAATGATTTCTTCTTTTCAGATTATGGGATTGAAGCAACATTAGATGTGGAAATGCCATTAAATTTATTTGCTGATCAATTGATAATAACAGATACGGTTATACCTAACTTTTCTTCAATCACATTTAAAGAAAATATTTTAAAAGGAAAGCTGACGCTACTTGCTGCAAATAGTTTTCCTTTTGACGCAGCTATTGACCTTTATTTTATAGACGTGAATGGAAATACTATTGGCTCACTTGTTTCACAATCAAATACTATAAATTCTGGTCCTGTTACATTAAGTGGAGGTTATTTAGTTTCTACAGGTACAGCAAATTCACAGCTAACTATTCCGCTTAGCGAAACTCAAACTAGTGGCATGTTAAACTGTGAGAAGATCGTTTTTAAGGCAAAGTTTGATACCAACTCTAATCCAGTTTATGCTAAAATATTTGCCTCAAATCATCTTGACATTAACCTAAGCGCTGATTTTGACTATCGCATTGGCAACTAAGTATGAAAATAATTATTTCAATATTTCTAGCTCTATTTTTGCTGCCAATAATTTTAATGGCTCAAGATCCTATTTTAGCATTGTACAGACCGCATTGGTCACAACAAGCTAATGGACTGCATCACTCCATTTCATTTTCTGGAGAATACAATGCAGGTTCTGATGCAATCACTAATTCTTTTTTAAATTCATTTTATAAAGGCATTTTTATAGCTGCTACTTCAAAGACAGAACAGGAAAATCGATTACTGCCCTCCAATCGAATTGGAATTTATGCCACCTATGCTGGTTCTTATTGTTGGAGACCAAATGCCGATTCTAGTAATTGGGAATTTGTTATTGCCTATCGAGATAGACAAACTTTATTTGGAAAATTTTCTTCCGATGCTTTTAAATTAGCTTTTGAAGGCAATCGACCATTTCTTGGTAAGACCGCAACACTTGACAATACAAATTTGACAAATTTGCATTGGCAGCAAATACAATTTGAAGCAAAATATTATACACCAGATCGTAAAACAGATGCTGTAATTGGATTTTCAATTTTAAATGGTCAGCAATTACAGGAAATAAACATTCGAAGAGCTTCTCTATTTACAGAGCAAAATGGAACAGCTCTTGATGTATCTAGTTCCGCAACTTATTACAGAAGTGATACGGCCCTTACAAAAACAGGAAGTAGAAATGGATCTGGAACTTCTTTTAATTTTCGATTCAATACCAAAATGGGTGATACTACATCACCCTATCGTCAACTGCTTACTTTTATTGTTCAAGACATTGGATTTATCCGATGGAATAAAAATTCAGAAATTTATTCAGTAGATACCTCTCTTCACTTCACAGGAGTAGATGCATCTGCTATTTTAATTAACAGTGGCCAATTAGCAGGGATTCCTAATTCCGACTCACTTATTGGCGCTGCACAAAATGGACAAATAATTTCCTTTTTACCTTTAGGAGTTCTATTACGGTACACCTTATTTACGCCCGGTCAGTTCTGGGGAGGAATTGATGCTCGTGCTTGGAGCTACTGCGATGCTTTACCACAAATTTCAATGTTTGCTGGATGGCACACAAAAAATTGTCATTTTAGTTTAACAACGGGAGCAGCTTGGGGGGGTTATTCCAGACTACAATTTCCTCTTAAAATAGTTTGGGAACCTTGTTCAAGATTTTCATTGCTTGCAGGGACTAACAATGCAATCGGTTATTTAGTGCCAAGTAAAACTCGTGGACAAGGATTGTTTGTAAATCTTTCGTATGCATTTTAAAAACAGAAAATGAAAAATATTTTTTTGATTATTTCATTTCTTATTACTTCATCTGTTTTTGGACAAACTGCTGCTGCATGGGAAAATATATATGGTGGTAACGGTATAGAATATGGTTTTGGAGTTCGTTCCTGTCTTGATCAAGGATATGTTGTTGCAGGAAGCACAAGTACCACTGGAATAAGTGATGGTTACCTAGTTCGGGTTGATAGTCTTGGACTAGTGATGTGGTCAAAATATTATTCAGGTTCTAACATCGATATATTTAGATCAATTAAAATATTACCAGATTCTGGTTTTATCATTGCAGGATTTTCTAATTCATCCGGAAATGGAGGATATGACGGTTGGGTAATGAGAGTTGACAAAAATGGAGATTCTCTTTGGTCAAAATACATTGGAACTCCAGCATGGGATTTTTTCTATGATGTTGCTGCAACTTACGATGGTGGATTTATTTTGGCAGGTGGCACATATGGTGGTGATTTTGGTAACGAAGATTATTACTTGGTAAAAATAAATGGAAATGGTGATACGCTTTGGACACGAAGTTACGGTGGTAACAAAGAAGATGAGGCCAGAGGCATAATTCAAACAAAGGATTCTTCACTTGCCGTTGTGGGCTATTCCTATAGCTTGGCTGATACAACAGGTGAAAGTTGGATATTGCGATTGAATGAATATGGCGATACGTTATGGACAAGAACAATAGGTATGTCAACCGTGGAAGATAAGTGTTGGAGTATTGATGAGGATTCCATTTATAACAGGATAATTGTTGCAGGTCAATATAAAAATGCTACCGATGAAAATGCCTATATCACTGGATTTTTTATGAATGGTAATATCCAATTTGTTGAAAGCTTTGGTGGTGTATTAGACGATTGGTTTACTTCCGTTCGATTCGTTCCATCTAATCAGCGGATAGTTGTTCTTGGAACAACATACAACAATGGAAATGGTGGTGGCGAATTATTTTTATTCGATGACCGCTTTGGTTGGCAGGGTTTTACCTATGGAACAAGTGATTTGGAAATGGGATACGGTGTTGATTTTACAACTGACGGAGGATACATTGCTTGTGGTTTTACAGAAGGTTATAACAGCAACATTCCAAATGTATATTTAGTAAAAGTCGACACAAGTGGCATTGCTACAAATATTCTCGCAATAAGGGAAAATCCTGATGTTTCAGAAATATCATCTACTCACATTTTTCCAAATCCAGTTCAAAATGAGGCAACTATTTTATTGGACTCCCATTCTCCAATAAATGGTGAATTGAACTTGGAGTTGGTTGATGTTTCATCCAGAACGGTGAAAATCATTTCAAATGCTAACTGGAAGTTTGATACAGAACGAAACGCATCATGCAAAATTGAAGTTTCCAATTTAAATACAGGCGTCTATTTTTATACAATTTACAACAACTCAATTAAAATTACATCAGGGAAACTTATTATTGCCCGATAAATGAAGATCGTTTGCTCCTGAAAAAAGTTTGCTTATCTCCTTAGAATTTTTATTTGAATGAAATTTACTGCTTCAATAAATAACTTTCAATTTTCCACCTTCCAAAAGATTGTAGGTAATTTATTTTTTATTGTATTGTTGATATACAGTGTCGTTTATGCAGTTGAAAGAGTAACTTATGTTGATTCAGCATGGCAATTTTTTCAAAGAGTCAATAGCGAATCTTTCTTTTTTCCAAGTGGAAGAATCGGAGTTTTTTTCTCTGAACTACCCCTTTTTATTGCAATCCAACTTCATCTACCATTTCCAATATTGGTTTATGTATTCTCCATCAGTTATATTTTACTTTATTATATAGTTTGGAGAATTTGTACTTATCGCTTTGCTAATTCTGCTGCAGGATTGCTCTTACTCTTTTCGTTAACAATGGGTGTAAGGGAAAGTTTTTTACATACTGTTACCGAAACCCACCAATGCCTAATTTATACCGCACTCCTTTATGCAATTTTAAATTTTGATTTTGATGGAAAAAAATACTGGAAAATAGTTTGGGCCTGTTTTACAGCCTGCTTAATTCTGCTAACTCATCCTATTGGGGCTTTTACAATTGGCTTTGTATGTATCTACTATTTTATTGAAGCTCGATCTATGAAACAATCATTGCTCTGGATAATTTTATCCTTGCCCGTATTATTCACGCTCATACGTTTCTTGAGCCCATTGGATCAATACGATAGTGCTCAATTTGAGTCATTGAAAAACTCCATAGGAACAACATCTTTTTTTGAAAGTGCATCCTTAAATTTTATTAAAATTCATTTCACACACTTTTACTGGCTTCCTGAATTAGCAGGATTAATTACACTCGTTTGGTTATTTATCCGAAAGGAATGGCTAATACTTTTTGCCTTATTAATTTCAGTAATTGGATATCTAATTATCGCTTGTATAACATTCAACAAAGGCGATTCAAGTATTATGCTCGAACGGATTTTTCTACCAGCATTTTTTATGATCAGTTTGGTATTTGCTGAATTAGTTTCTAAGAAAACTAAAATGCACAAACTAGTTCCGATGCTTTTAGTATTGTTCTTCCTTGTTAATGGAATTCATTATATCAATGTAGGATGTTTGTATTATAAAAAAAGAGTGGCTTATATTGACCAAATTGTCCAACATGGAATAAATCAGGGAGAAGCTATTTATTTCCTTACTAAATTAGAAACAGAAACAAGCAAAGAAAAAATTCTAGTGCCTTGGGCATTAGGAACAGAAACATTGATTTATTCAAAATTTAAATACAACAAGTGTATTTCTATTTGTACCGAAGAAAGTTTTTGCAAAAAGAATAACTTTTATATTACCAATACGTACTGCTTTCCTATCAAAAATTTAAATGCAAATTACTTTCAGCTCAACGGGGAAACAACACAGGAATTAAAGCATTAATGCTCACCAATGTGGTAATTCAATAGACCAGCAATTGGAGTTTCAGTAACCCTCACAAGTCTTATTCCCTGTTCTTCGGCCACCCTACGCAGCAGATTACTAAAATAAAAGCCAACAGAACCAGTTACATGAAGTGGTAAATCGACAGCGTTTGTGTAACGTAAAATATGATGTTTAAAAAATGAGCGGAAATTCTCCACTACTAAATCAATGCATTGTGAGTGTTCTATATTTTGATAGATGAAAATACTGAATGAAGCGAGGTATCTATTAGGTAGTGGTTCACGATACACTTTTTCTAAAATTATTTCTTTTGTAAGATTAAAACGATTCACAAATTTTTCTTTCAATCTAATTTCCAGTGTATCATAAAGAAACATGCGAATCAATTCTTTTCCAAGAGCAGCACCACTCCCCTCATCGCCCAATATATATCCAAGTGAAGGATTGTTTGCAACAATAGAGTTTCCATCAAAATGGCAAGAGTTAGAACCTGTACCTAGAATGGCAGCAATGCCTTTTTCAGGACCACAAAGCGATCGCGCCGCAGCTAATAAATCCGTATTAATTTCAATTGAGGTAGTAGGAAAAATTGTCGCAAGCGATTTTTTTACAGCATACTTATTAGCATCTGTTCCACAACCAGCTCCATAAAAAAACAGCATTGTTGGAGTATTACTACCTAATGGTACTAAAACTTCTCTACGCAAACTTTCCTCCATTTGCGTCCCTGAAATTAAGTATGGATTATAACCCTCAGAGCGAAATGCTATAATTTTACGATTTGAATCAATAAAACGCCAATCTGTTTTGGTAGACCCGCTGTCGGCAATGAGTAGATTCATTTGGCGAAGATAAAGAGAAGTACATCCAATGTAATATCGTTTTAAGAAGTCAGCTATTCTATGAAAAGAAGAATAAAATTATTTGAGATTCTAATTTAACGAACCTTAGTTAGTGTTAAACAGCAAATGATTGGGACTTACAATGTTATTTTTAATTGCAAATAAAACAAGTCCAGCTGTATTGTTCACTCCCAACTTTGACATAATTTTTTTTCGATGAGTTGTAACTGTATGTACACTCAAAAATAATTTTTCAGCTATTTGTTTATTCGAAAGTCCATCTGAAATGAGACTTATAATTTCTGTTTCTCTGTTTGAAATTTTTACTCCTTCACATGAGATAAATTCAGTTTCCAAACTAACTTCATCAGTAAATTTCAAAACATCAGTTAGGATTTTACCACAAAAAAATTGTTCCCCTCTTGCAGTAGCTTCAATTGCTTCTATAAATTCATTTTTATCACAATCCCGAAGTAAATAGCTAGTTATACCAGCAGCAATGGCATCAGAAAGCATCCATCGGTTAGGTTTGTCTGATATGGAAAGAAAATGGACACCAGGTGCTATGGCTTTCGCTTTACGAATAGTTGAAATTCCAAAAGCTGGATCGTTATGATCAATAATAACTACACCATTATCAAAGGAATTTATAAGAAATAAGAGATCTTCAGAACTTAAAGCTTCACCTTTAAAAATATATTCTTTGTAATTGATAATCAATGACTTAATTCCCTCACGAATAAGATAATTTGATTGCGCAATTAAAATCGGGACAGGCATTTCTTATTAAGACTAATTAAAAATAACGATTGTCAAAGGTAGTTTATTTTCTAAAATAAAAAAGTAAAAGGTTTTAATTTCGACCAAATGGTTGCTCAGGAATGTTAAAAATTGCCCCATCCTCACCTAAAAATGTTGATTCAAATTCTGTCTTCGCTTCAGCTAGCAATGGATTAAGGTCAACATAACGAGCCGAGAAATGCCCAATGATCAATTTCCAAACCTTTGCTAGACGAGCAACCCTACCCGCTTCTAATGCAGTGGTATGATAAGTTTGCTTTGCACGCTCCAGCAAATCATGCATAAATGTGGCCTCATGGTATAATAAATCTACCCCTTTAACGCCTTGAATAACACGATCGTCAAATCGAGTGTCAGAGCAGAATGCATACGACCGAGCCTTTTGTTTTCCACGCGTAATCAGCACATTTTTAATTATTGTACCATCATTCAAAACGGCATCTTGACCACTTTTTACATTTACCATTTGTGTTAATGGAACGCCATAGAATATTGCCTGCTCTTTGTTGATGGAAAATTCACGTTCTTTTTCCCTGAATATAAATCCACAGCAAGGCACTCTATGATTAAGTATTATTGTTTCAACGGTAAGGATTTTATCTTCAAAAATAATTTTTGGATTTTCTGTATCCAATTCATGCCACACTGTTTCAAAACAAAGATTTGTTCCTGAAAAATTCATTTGTATTGCAATAATTTCTTTCAAACCGAAAGGGGAATAGATATGAATTGGATTTATGCGTCCTAATAAATGAAATGAGGAAAGCAAACCCATTAAACCGAGGTAATGGTCGCCATGAAGATGAGAAATGAATATGTGATTAATTCTTTGAAAACGAATTTTATATTTTCTTAATTGAATTTGGGTAGCTTCCCCGCAGTCAATTAAAAAAAACCGCTCAGCTACATTTAGTAACTGAGCGGTTGTATTTCGGTTTACGGTTGGCGTCGCTGAGCTAGAACCTAAAATGGTTAGTTCAAACGCTGATGCCATTAGTGTGATACAGTGATACGACGAGTTATAAGAGCATCATTCATACGGAATGAACACATGTAAACACCTGAACTAAGATAAGCTGTTTTCAAAAAATAGTTATTGGTGCCTACTGTTGTAGAAACAGTTTCTTGTTTTACAATTGAACCAAGCATGTTGTACATAGAAAACTGAACTGTTCCTCCTACTGGTGAATTTAAAATAAATTCAGCTTGTTCGTTAGCTGGATTTGGCAAGCTCGCGGAAACTGAAAAAATACCTGCGTTTAAGCTGTTTAATCCACTTGCAGGTAAAATTTGTAACTGATAGCCAGTGTAACTTGATGCTTGAGGAGCTGGAATGCTAAATACTAGAACTGTTGCTGTAAAGTAAACAGTCATAGGGTAAATTCCATTCCCACTTGGCCCACCAAGCTCTTGACCAGGAGCAGCTGTTCCTGTTAAACCAACGCAACCATATCCAGTTCCTGGGGGGGTAGCAGTAGGTGTTGTAAAGATTCCACTTGCTGGATTAGCTAAATAAATAAAGTTGGAAGGAATTCCAGAAATACTATCAATCTTAATTTGTGTAATGTCAAAAGTTCCTGGAATCGGAGACGTTACAGTTGTATCTGGTTGAATGTGAAATTGCAAATCAGCCGAATAGCCTGTACCAACATATGCTAGGGGTAGATTGGTTGTAGTATTTGGAATGATTGCATAATTAGTATTATTCGGACCACCAAATAAAGCTGGATTGACCACACATTGTGCAAAAGCAGCAGAACCAATAATTGATGTAATAAATAAAGTGTAGATTTTTTTCATGTGTTTTATTAGGTTAAATTAATAATTAATTTCCGCTATCAAATGGTACATCTTCTACAACCAAGCGGTCAATTGCAGTTGATAAATCTGATGTAATATTTAAAATAGAATCAAGTTGAGAAATCGAAATTAACTTTTTAACTGGCTCTTGCAAGCCAAATAGTACAAGTAAACGATTTGAATTTTTACAGAGTCTATTGGCAACTAAAATTGCACTAAGTCCTGACGAATCACAATAACGAATTTCAGAAAAATCAATTATAATATTTCTAATTCCATCTGCATTTAAGATAATATATTGCGCTTTCAGTGTTGGTGCAACCAAACTGTCAAGCTTATCGCCTTGAAGTCGAATTAAAGTATACTTATCTGCTTGTTCAATAGTAAATGGAAGCTTCATATTTCCAAAGGTAATGAATACGAACTTAAAAACAAAGTATTTAAATTGATTTTTAGATACTGATCAACTCATTAATAATCTGAGCGACCGGCTAATAAATACAATACAGCCATCCTTACAGCAACTCCATTTTCAACTTGGTCAAGTATTATAGACTGAGCAGAATCGGCAACTTCACTTGTAATTTCAACGCCTCTGTTAATTGGACCTGGATGCATAATTGTAATTTCTTTACCAATTTTATTCATCAAGTTCATATCGAGCCCATATTGCATTGAATATTCTCGTAGTGTTGGAAAGAATTTTATATCCTGTCTTTCCAACTGAATGCGCAACACATTGGCCACATCGCACCATTCCAATGCTTTTTGCAAGTTAAATTCAACTTTTACTCCGAGTGAGGAAATGTATCTTGGCATCAACGTTCGAGGTCCGCAAACCATAACCTCAGCACCAAGTTTTTGAAGACAAAATATATTTGAAAGTGCTACACGTGAATGGAGTATATCGCCTACAATTACAACTTTTTTCCCTTTCACAGTACCATGCTTTTCTTGAATAGAAAAGGCATCTAATAATGCTTGTGTCGGGTGTTCGTGTGAACCATCTCCAGCATTAATAATTTTAGCATTAATGTGTTTTGAAAGAAAAACGCAAGCACCAGGATTAGGATGACGCATCACAACCATATCAACCTTCATTGCAAGTATATTATTAACTGTATCAATGAGTGTTTCCCCTTTTTTTACTGAAGAACTTGAGGCGGAAAAATTGACTGTGTCGGCAGATAATCTTCGTTCAGCAAGTTCAAAAGAAACTCTTGTACGAGTTGAATTTTCAAAAAATAAATTTGCAATGGTAATGTCACGTAGGGAGGGAACTTTTTTAATTGGGCGATTAATAACTTCCTTAAACTGACTGGCAGTAGTTAAAATAAGCTCAATATCATTTGGCGAAAGTTGCTTAATGCCAAGCAAATGCTTAACGCTTAATTTTTTAATCATCCTTATCGTTTGTTAAAAGCCAAATATGATCTTCGCCATCGTTTTCTTTCCATTCTACCTTTACCTTTTCGGAGGCAATGGTATCAATTGTAATACCAATATATTTTGCTTGAATTGGTAAATTTCTGCTGAAACGTCTATCTACTAAAACCATCAATTCTACATCTTTTGGACGTCCAAATGCCATCATAGCATCTAAGCCGGCTCGAATTGTTCTGCCTGTGAAAAGAACGTCATCAATTAAGATTACATTTTTATCTTCTATTATGAAATTTATAGTTGTTTGGTTAGGAACAAGGTCTTTTTTTCGGAAATCGTCACGGTAAAAAGTAGTATCTAATTCACCATAAAGTATGGCATCATTTTTAAGAATTTCCTTTAAAGTAGTATGAATACGCCTTGCAAGATTTACTCCTCGTGGTTGTAAACCTATAATTACTGATTGAGAAAAATCGTCGTGTACTTCAATCAACTGGTGGCAAAGGCGGTTGATTGTGATAGAAAATTGTTGCGGTGTAATTAGAAGGCGTGGAGCCATAGCTGCTTTGTCAAAGATAGAAAATACAATGGGAAATAAAATAAATTATTTATTTTTTCTTTGTCCAGTTATAGGATCTAGTATTAACGAGTCACGATATTCCCGAATACCGGGTGCTGTAAAGTCTATAAAAATAATCTCGTTACTATACACTTGTGCGCTTTGAATCTCTTGAAATTGAAGTTTTTTCGTATTAAATAAAGAATCCATTTTCCAAACTACATCCCCATTCTCTACTAAAATTTTACCTACCATTCCTAAAGTTGAAATATATGCCGTTGTTCCATCTACGACGGGTCTTCCTGGATTAGGATTCATAAAAACTAATTTCCAATCGGGCTTTAAATAATCTGATGAAAAAACAGCAAAGCAACTTCGTAGCCCATCCATACTTGTCTCTTGCCAACATATAAACCACTTATGATTTGGTCTTGGTAGCATAAATAGTTTATCAACTAGGTACGCTGCTTTTAAATCAATGAGCAGTCTTTTTGAGCTACCAACACTATCTGTAAGTTCAATTCTACCTCTCTGCGAACAAGCTAATAAGCTATCTCCTACTCTACCGGTCAAATAAAATCCTAAAGAAACTTTCGCTTTGTAAATTTCAGTTGCGTAAACAAGATTAGCTTTTAATGAATTTTGCTGTTTAGCTATTTTGGGAGAAATTATTTTAACGGGAGAATCAGCAGTACTATTTCCGCAAGAAATTGTAATGCTACAAACAAAAACATAAAATACTAATTTGTGAAGCAATGGATTAATAATAAATACGCTACGATTTTCTTCCCAACATCAACGTTGATTTCGATTATGAGTTTTTTTGGCATTTTGAAATAAAAGGAAATGAAAACGAACATAAACTGCTAAATCATAATCACTAGAATCTCGCAAAAAAGATTCAGATATATTTAGGTATCTAATAAAATTAGCATATTCGTTTTCATTTAGAGTAATAACACCTGCACTCGTGTAGAGAATGAATAATTCTTTTAAAATAGCCTCGACGTTGTCTTGATTTTCCAATATTGAAACCAATTCTCGAGATTTTCCATCTTTACTGAACCGCTCGTATAAATAAGTAATTGGACTTTGCATTGCATCTACAACTCCAATTGTTTGTCGAGTCTGTACTTTACCAATCGTTGCTCGCTGGGCATTTATTTCTTTTAAATCTCTAATCGGATAAATGGCAACTACACTCAACATCTTTGGTTTCATTTGTAAACCAATTTTTATAAAATAAATTGTCTTGAAAATTGAATCCCTAAAACAAATTCTTAAAACTTCATAGCCGCCTGCAGTAATTAAAAAAGTGTCTGTCTTTAGACCAACCATAGAAAATGGCATTCCAGGTATACAATTTAGTCCTGTACCTATACGCTTATTTATAATAATTGCCGAGGGAGTTACAGTGCTGTCAATTTTATCAAAAACTTTTCCACGTACTTCTATTGACTGCGCAGCAATTTCTAGGGTCAACAATCCAAAGCAAAATAAAAAAAATGCAGTTTTCATTTTATCTTTTAAACACCTAATTTCCAATTTTGATTCTCATCGTTTATTGGGCCATTTATAAATACCAAAACGACCTTTATGATTCTTTTTTTTGCGACTATTTGAACTCGATGATACCGCGGATTTATCTGTTGGTAAATACCACTTAACTCCACCAATAAAACTCGTATCGGAAATACTTATAATATCAAATTCTTCCGTCGCAAACCGTGACCTACAATCGATAAAATATTTAACATTTTTTCCAAAAGGGTATTCAAATCCAAAGCCAAGGTTTGCTCCAAGCCATTCTTGTTCAATTTTTTTACCAGCGAACCATGTATTATTATCATTCACGCTAGGTCCAACAAAAGTCCCCGCCCAATTTAAATAACACAGCCCAAATACAAAACGGAAATTAAGTTTACTGGTTGCCATTCGAAAGGCGCAAATTCCATTCAGTTCTGCATTCCATGCAATAATATTCACAAAACCTGGACTTGAATTATGCTTGAAAAAGTAAGTGTATTCAGCAGACCAGCTAAACCAGGAACGAGTTGCATACTGTAAACCAATATTTATGCCCGGTTTAAACTTTGAACGAACCTCTTTCCTATTATTAATGACAGCATACGAAAAAGCTGGGGAAAATTCAATGTGTTTTTTAAACTTAGGTGCAGTTGGAGTAATCCCTAAAATGGTAGCTTGCGCATTTATACAGGAATTATTGAATAAGAAAAGAAAAAGAAAATATAAAAATACTTTAGATTTCAATTTAAGCTTACCTTTCATTTATAGATGTAGTCCGTTTTTAATCAATCTATGGCAATAAATGCGCCTTCAAAGCAAATAATGACACAAAAATAGATTCTAAAATTGATTTTGAACCAAATAATCACTTAAATGGCAATAAAAATTTAAATTCGTTTGAACTTAATCAATTGCTTATTTAATTAGAATTGCAACACGTATAGAAAATTTAGTATTTTTGTACAAATCACTTTTAGACCGGACTATTTCTATGAAACATCATTTCCTTTCTGCTTCGCTTTTAATTTCCGCATTAATTCTAAATTCCTGTGGAAATAATAGTACAACAAGTACTGTTGCTGACACTACTTTGGTAGATACTAATGCCACAGTAATTGTTGAGAATGCTTTTGACCCAGGTGTTCCTTCGCCTTCTGAAATTTTTGCATTTATGAAAGCTTCTGGTGCATCAAATGTAAACGCTGAGAATCTCAATTCTCCTGATAACGAAAAAAAATACGACAGCAAGAAAGCACAGTCATTGAACCTTGGCATATATTCGTCCGACCTTTTGTATTGTGCAACTTTTAATATTAGCAATAAAGTTGTATCTTATTTTGGTACTTGTATGCGTATGGGCGATAAATTAAAAGTTGCAACAAACCTAAGTGATAAAGACAAAGACAGAATTAGTAAAAATGCAGGAAATGGGGACTCCTTGGTTGCGATTTCTAATGACCTCTACCTATCGACATTTGAAAATTTGGAAAGCAATCAACGTGGGGCAGATTTGACTTTGATGTTAGCTGGTGGTTGGATAGAAAGTGTTTACTTGATGTCGAATACGGTGAAGAACTTTGAAAAAGATAAAAACACAGCTGAGCGAATCGTAGATCAGAAATTAGCTTTGGAAAATCTTATTGAATTTTCAGCGAAGTACGCAGAAAATGCAGATGTAAAAGGTGTTTCCAGTCAACTTAGTGAACTGCTTACTATTATGAATGAAGTACAATCTACAGAAAATGTGGCTGTAAAAGCACCACAAAATACTGGAAAAATTATTATTGGAGGTGGTGCAAAATCAACCCTTTCAAAAGAACAATTCGAAAAAATTAAAACTAAAGTAATTAGCATTAGATCAAGTTTTACAAATGCTCAATAAACCTAAGAATTTACAAATAATTATTTCTATGAAAAAATTAACAACCAGTTTCTTATTTTTAGCATTAGTTTCGTTTAACATCTCTCTTTCTTCGCAAACTCCCTGCGTTACCTATCATCGCCAAACAACCTGTAGCCAGCGTTCCGAAGGTGGATTTATTTATAATTCGCAATCAAAGAGTGGCCTTTTTGCAAAAGGAACTTCATCCAAATTAAAAGTAATATTTTATGCCGGATTCGATTATTCTATATCGCTTTGTGCAGACAAGGACCTCGGGCCTCAAATTGGATTGATTCTTACCGATGCAAAAACTGGCGAAATATTATATGATAATGCTACGAATAACAAATCGGGACACATGGAGTTTTCATGCCAAACAACTCGTAATATAGCAGTTGCAATTACTATTCCTGGTAGTGGTCCTAACAAAGGACAGACAGCCGATGCCGCTTGTTTGGGTATTCTTATTGAACAGAAAGTCAGTCCAAAAGTTGGGTTCTAAGACTCCGCTATAATTCTATATTAAAGTCCTGCTTTTGCGGGACTTTTCATTTTATTTGTAAACTAATTTTTTTATGAAATTAAATAAATTATTCTTGATTACTTCAGCTGTACTATTAATAGCTGCTACACCTGATAAAGATAAAAAATGGGATGTAAACAATCCTACAGGTACATTCAAGGAAGTTTCGTTTACCGTAGCAGAAGGAACATGGATGAATTTGGATCTTAGTCCAGATGGAAAGACTATTGTATTTGATTTACTTGGCGACATTTATGCGATACCATCAACAGGTGGAACAGCAGTTAGTTTAAAAAGTGGCCACGCATGGCAATGCCAACCTCGATTTAGTCCTGATGGGAAAAACATTTGTTTCACAAGTGATGAAGGCGGTGGAGATAATATTTGGACTATGAAAGCAGATGGGTCTGATGCGAAACAAATAACAACTGAAAAGTTCAGACTTTTAAATAATGGTATCTGGTCTGCCGATGGGCAATACATTATTGCAAGAAAACACTTTAGCTCTACACGCTCAATAGGTGCAGGAGAACTTTGGATGTACCATTTTACAGGTGGTGAAGGAGTACAACTTACTGTAAAGAAAAATAAGCAGCAAGATGTGAATGAACCGAGTATTACCGGCGACGGAAAATATTTATATTATAGCGAAGACATGTATCCAGGTGGATATTTTCAATACAATAAAGATCCAAACAATCAGATATATGTAATCAATAGATACGATTTAAAAACTTCGGAAATTACAACTGTTACAGGTGGACCAGGTGGTGCATTTAGACCGCAGGTTTCTCACGATGGAAAAACACTTGCATTTATTCGTCGTATTCGCGAAAAAACAGTCCTCTTTCTACGAGATTTAGCAACAGGAGAAGAATGGCCTATTCATGATGATTTGAGCAAAGACCAGCAAGAAGCATGGTGTATTTTTGGTGTGTATACAGGCTTCAGTTGGAATGCTAACGATAAGCAAATTGTAATTTGGTCAAAAGGGAAATTGAAAAATATTGACGTCGCATCACAAAAAGTAAGTGATATTCCTTTTACCGTTACCTCATCGCATCATATATACAAGGCAAATAAATTCCCTCAAATTGCCGCTCCCGATAACTTCTCCGTAAAAATGATTCGCAATTCAGTAACATCACCAGATGAAAAAACGATAATTTTTAATGCGGTAGGATTTTTATGGAAAAAACAATTACCAGATGGTGTGCCAGTTCGTTTAACCACAAGTACTGATTTTGAATTTGAACCCTCTTATTCGATAGATGGAACTAAAATCACTTATGTAAGTTGGAATGATGCAAACACGGGCGCTGTAATGAGCATATCCACAAAAACAGGTAGCACGCCACAGAAAGTAACAATTGAAAAAGGAATTTTTAGAATGCCATCGTTTTCACCTGATGGAAAATCAATCGTCTTTTGGAAAGAAAGTGGCAATGACCACCAAGGAAATGCTTTCTGTGTAAAACCTGGTATTTATTCTGTTTCGGCTTCAGGAGGAGAAGCTAATTTTCTTTTTAATGAAGGAGCTGAAAAACCAACCTTTTCCAGTACTGGTAAAAGAATAATTTACTTTTTAGATAATGGCGAGGAGAAACAATTAAAATCATTTGACCTCGATAAAAAAACACATTTCACACTTGCCACATCAAAGTACGCATGGGAAATTGTGCCAAGTCCAGATAACAATTGGATTGCCTTCCGTGAACTTTTCAAGGTTTATGTTTGTGCATTTCCTCAAAGTGGAAAAGCAATAGAATTAGGGAAAGATATGGGCTCAGTACCTGTATCTTGTGTAACAAGAGATGCTGGGCAAAGTGTTCATTGGAGTACCGATAGCAAAAATTTACATTGGACAATGGGCGATTCTTATTTCACACGTGAAATTTCCAAAACATTTGCATTTATTTCCAATGGAAAAGATTCTATTCCTGGTTTTGATACCACAGGAATTAAAGTTGGTCTTGTAATGCAAAGTGATAAACCAAAAGGTATGATTGCTTTTACAAATGCCAGAATCATAAGTGTTGATAAGAATAATACAATAATTGAAAACGGAACAATACTCGTAAAAGAAAATAAAATTATAGCTGTTGGAAAAACAGATGACGTTAAAATTCCAACTGGTACAATGGTAATGGATTGTGCAGGAAAAACAATTATGCCTGGATTAGTTGATGTTCATGCGCATTTAGGAACCTTTAGACACGGTTTAAGTCCACAAAAGCAATGGAGTTATTTTGCAAATCTTGCGTTTGGTGTAACAACAACACACGATCCTTCTTCCAATACGGAAATGGTTTTCTCACAAGCGGAGGCAGTGAGAGCAGGAAATATGATTGGTCCAAGAATTTTTTCTACCGGTTGGATTTTATATGGCGCCGAAGGAGATTTCAAAGCAACTATTAATAGTTATGATGATGCGCGTTCTGCAGTATATCGTACACAGGCCTGCGGTGCTTTTTCAGTAAAGAGTTATAACCAACCTAGGAGAGAACAACGTCAACAAGTAATTACGGCTGCCAGAGATTTAAAAATGATGGTTGTTCCAGAAGGCGGTTCTACTTTTTACCACAACATGACAATGATTCTTGATGGACATACAGGAATTGAACATAACATTCCAGTTGCGACTGTTTACGATGATGTTGTTAAACTTTGGGCTGCGAGTGAAACTGGATATACGCCAACATTAATCGTAAGCTACGGAGCTATGAATGGAGAATGTTATTGGTATGAGCATTCAAATGTTTGGGAAAATAAACGCTTGATGAAATTTTTTCCAAGAGGCACCATCGATTCAAGATCTAGGCATCGTACCATGTCGCCTGAAGAGGAATATCAAAATGGATTTATTCAAATTTCAAAATCATGCAAAAAATTAGCTGATGCCGGCGTAAAAGTAAATTTAGGTGCACACGGCCAATTACAAGGCCTTGGAGCTCATTGGGAACTCTGGATGTTGAGTCAAGGTGG
This sequence comes from Flavobacteriales bacterium, assembly GCA_002737665.1. Classification (GTDB taxonomy): domain Bacteria; phylum Bacteroidota; class Bacteroidia; order Palsa-965; family Palsa-965. The sequence continues at coordinate 21,693 of NSIF01000018.1, forward strand.
AATGACGCCAATGCAGGCCATACGCTGTGCTACAATGAATGGTGCGTCGTATATTGGAATGGATGATCAAATTGGATCCATTGAAATTGGTAAACTTGCCGATCTTGTAATTCTTGACAAAAATCCGTTGGACGATATTCACAACAGTCAATACGTTAAGTATACCATGGTGAATGGACGAATTTATGACGCAGAAACTATGAATGAAGTTGGTAATTACGACAACAAGCGTTCTAATTTTTGGTGGGAAGCAAATAAATATAGTCCAAGCTTCAATTGGCATGAGGAAAGCCATTCATTTATGGAAGATGCTTGTGGTGACCATAATTAAATTCGATATTTTTAGTTTATATTTATCTTCTTGCAAAATCCCAAAACCATATTAAATCAATATTGGGGGTTCGATAATTTTCGTCCACTTCAGGAAGAAATTATAAATAGTATTTTGAATGGACAAGACACATTGGCGCTACTTCCAACAGGTGGTGGAAAATCAATTTGTTTTCAAGTTCCTGCACTGTGTAAAGATGGCATTTGCATTGTGGTTTCACCACTCATTGCACTGATGCATGATCAAGTTGATAATTTAAAACGTAGAGGGATTCCTGCTATTGCAATTACATCAGCAATGCGGAAAAGAGAATTAGATATCGCACTCGACAATTGCGTTTATGGTAAAATCAAGTTTTTATACTTATCACCAGAACGATTGCAAACAGAACTTGCACGTGTTCGAATAGGTAAGATGAAAGTAAATATGATTGCTGTGGATGAGGCACATTGCATTTCGCAATGGGGCTACGATTTCCGACCACCCTACTTGCAAGTAGCTGACTTAAGAGAAATTTGTCCGGATGTTCCTGTACTTGCCTTAACTGCAACGGCTATTCCAAAAGTAGTTACTGATATACAAGAGCAATTACTTTTTAAAACAAAAAATGTTTTTCAATCAAGTTTTGTACGAAGTAACTTGGCTTATACAGTTAAAAAAACAGAAGATAAAATTTCTCCGCTTATTAAGCTTTCACAGCAGACAGAAGGCAGTGGAATTGTATATGCACGAAGTAGAAGAAAAACAATGGAAGTAGCGACATTACTTTCTAAAAATAATGTTGCCGCCACTTTTTATCATGCTGGACTCTCGCCTGAAGAGCGAACAAAAAGACAGAAGCAATGGTTAACGGGCGAATGTAAAGTTATTGTAGCAACTAACGCTTTTGGAATGGGAATAGATAAATCCGATGTTCGTTTTGTTGTTCACCTTGATTTACCCGATAGTCCAGAAGCCTATTTTCAGGAAGCAGGAAGGGCTGGTCGAGATGGAAAACCGGCAGCAGCGCTATTGTTTTACAACCCCAAGGATATAGATGATTTAGAGCGAAATTTTGAAGCCTCTTTTCCACCATTGAGTGAAATCAAAAGAACCTACCAAGCACTTTCAAATATGTACGAAGTCCCAGTAGGATCAGGTGCTGGAATGACCTTGATTTTCGATCAAGAAAAATTATGCAAAACATATAAGTTAGAAGCAATAAAAGTTTTCCATAGCTTAAATTTTTTAGAGAAGGAAGGATACATAGCTGTCAACGATGCTGTTTTTACTCCTGCTCGTTTAAAAATGATTACGAATAATGAAACGCTGTACCGATTTCAAGTAGAAAATCCGAAATTGGAGGGATTTATAAAATCACTTTTACGTATGTATGCTGGTTTGTTCGATGAGTATGTTCGAATAGTGGAAAAGGACATTGCAAAAAGAGCTAGTATGACGGAGTTAGAAGTAAAAAGAGTTCTAAAAGATCTTGAGCAAAGAGATTTACTTAATTATATACCACAAAATGATCGACCACTTTTTACATTTTTGTTACCCCGTGTTGATGCCAAAAAACTTTATATAGCTCCTGAACATTTAATTGAACGAAAGAAAATTACTTCCTTAAGAATTAAAGCAATGATTTCCTACATTTCTGGTGACACTGTTTGTAGGCAGGCACAATTACTTGCCTATTTTGGTGAACTGAATGTGGAGCACTGTGGCGTTTGTGATTCGTGTATAAAAAAAACAAGCCATAACAAGAAAATTAGTCGTGATGTAACCACAACTAAACTTGTGAAACTACTTAGCTCTTCACCGAAAAAAATTGCAGAGTTGAATGATTTGTTTCCTGAAATATCCACTACTGAGTTAACATTTATTGTTCGACAATTACTAGATGCAGGAAGAATAAAGTTTAATACAAAAAGACAATTAACAACAGAATAATAGAATCTATGGTATTCCATAGGAAACAGAAATCTTGCTTCAATAAATATTTTCTTTTTAGCTACAAACCCCAAACTCAATCTATCTTTGCAACATGGCATTAGAGCGTTCAAAAATTATTCTTTCATCTGGCAAAGATCAATCACTTCGCAGGTTTCATCCGTGGGTGTTTTCAGGTGCAATTAAAAAAATTAAAGGTCCTGTTATGGAGGGCGACGTAGTTGATGTTTATTCCAACCAAGATGAATATTTAGGTACTGGACATATACAAGATGGAACAATTGCAGTTCGTGTTTTTTCATTCGAACAGGTAAATCCAGATATTGAATTTTGGAAAGAAAAAATAAGAAAGGCATTTGTCTATAGGAAAAACATTGGCATAGCGGATAATGCTACCACGAATGTTTACCGCCTACTTTATGCAGAAGGAGATGGATTGCCAGGATTGATTGTTGATTTTTATAATGGAGTGGCGGTATTACAGGCGCATTCGATAGGCATGCATGTGCAGCGTATAGAAATTGCAAAAGCACTTAAAGAAGTGATGGGCGACCAATTAAAAGCCGTTTATGATAAAAGTAGCGAGGCACTCTATCGCAATAAAGAGGGTGCGGGACTTGAAATTCCAAATTCTTATATTTTGGGTGAGCCACAAGGAATAGGAGAAGTGATTGAAAACGGAAATCGATTTTATGTGGATTGGGAGAATGGACAAAAAACAGGTTTTTTTGTGGACCAACGAGATAACCGTGCGCTTGTGGCAAAGTATGCAAAAGACAAATCAGTATGTAATACATTTTGTTATACAGGAGGATTTTCAGTTTACGCTGCATTAGCTGGAGCAAAAGAAGTTCATAGTGTTGATTCTTCTAAGAAAGCCATGGCGCTAACAGATCAGAATATAGACTTAAATGGAATCAAAAACCATACTTCTTTTGTTATGGATACGTTTGATTTTTTGAAGGACAAAGACAACCAATACGATCTTATTATTCTTGACCCTCCAGCTTTTGCTAAGCACATGAGTGCAAAACACAATGCAGTGATGGGTTACAAACGATTGAACGCTGAGGCAATTAGAATAATAAAACCAGGTGGTATTCTTTTTACATTTTCGTGTTCGCAGGTTGTGGACAGACGTTTATTTTTCGATACAATTATGTCAGCAGCAATTGTGGCAAAAAGAAATGTACGCGTAATTCATCACATGACTCAACCAGCCGACCACCCCGTAAATATTTTTCATCCTGAAGGAGAGTATTTAAAAGGACTCGTTGTTTATGTAGAATAAACTTCGATACGCCTCGCTGGAAAAACGCGAGTCTACTCAGTCTGACAAGGTTATCATTTCAGTTCATTCGCAATACGTATTTACGAGAGCACCATTACCACAGCAGTAATAATTACAATCCCCGCAACATCAACCCAGAATCCTGCTTTATACATATCGACAACACGAATTCTTTTACTTCCGAAGACAATTGTATTCGGAGCAGTTGCAACCGGAAGCATAAATCCGAGTGAAGCGGCAAGAGTCGCCGGAATTAATAACATGAGCGGTTCAACTCCAAGCGGTTTGTACAACGCAATTAAAATTGGCAACATCAATTGAATACTTGCAACGTTCGATGCAAATTCGCTGATGATTGTAACCAACAAACACATTCCTGCTATAATTAACGGAACAGGCAAACCATTTAGAATGTTGAGTTTTCCAGCTAGCCATATACTTAATCCTGAACTGTCAAATCCGTAAGCGAGTGCAAATCCACCACCGAATAATAAAATAATATCGAATGGAAGTTTTTCTGCTTCTCTCCAGGTAATAATACTTTGTCCCGGCGCTTGTTTTGATGGAATTAAGAAAAGACAAATTGCCGCGAAAATAGCGACAGTACTGTCCTGAACATATTCAGCGTGTTTTCCGAATAAAGAAGCCCATCCGGGAAATTTCATTCTGCCAAAATCAATCGCGCTGCGCGTAAACCATAATAAAGCTGTCAATGAAAAAATAAATAGAACAATTTTTTCCTCATAACTCATCGGCCCCAATTCCTTATACGATTTTCCGAAGTAGTTTTTTTCAATACCTAATTTTGATTTTCCCCGAATGAATATATAACGAAGCAGAAACCAAGTGAAAACCAACAATGCAAACGAAACAGGAATTCCAATTTTCATCCAACTTACAAAGTTTACAGCATCCGATGTTGGAAATGCTTCTTTGTAGGCGCGATAAAAAATCATATTTGTTGGTGTTCCAACCAATGTTGCCATACCTCCGATCGAAGCCGAATAAGCCAATCCAATTAATAAAGCAGCAGCAAATTTCTTTTTCGCCTTTTCATCCTGAATGTGTTCTTCCACATGAATAATTAAAGCAAGCACAGCCGACAACAACATCATCACACAGGCTGTATTTGAAATCCACATCGAAATCAAATAAGCTGTCAACATTACTCCTAAAAGAATGTTCGATGGTTTCGTTCCAACTGCAGTAAGAATCCGCAATGCTAATCGCTTATGTAAATTCCACCGTTCAAGTGCAAAAGCAAGAATAAATCCTCCGATAAAAAGGAAAATGATATTATCCATGTATTGACCTGCTACATCTTTGGCAGCAGCAATTCCCATAACTGGAAATAACAATATAGGGAGTAGCGAAGTCACTGCAAGCGGCATCGCCTCACTCATCCACCACCAGGCCATCCACACAGCAATTCCTGCCATAGTGGTCACTTCTGGCTTGCCCGGAACCAAATCAGCAAAAGCCCAGATTAAAATTCCAAGCAAAGGACCAATAATGCGGTGTAAATAATCTCGTTTCATTACTTTTGTCAAATGGAAACGCTTATGTGCAAACTTAGCAATCTTCTCCTCCCTATTTTCATTCTTTCTCTACTATTTGTTTTTTCCTGTAATCGCGTAAAAACAATTGTGAAAGATACTGCTGAACCGACAGTTGACTACGCAGTGCAAGGTTATGTTAAAGGTATAGTAGAAGAAGTAACTTTAGATGGGTGTACTTGGATGATAAGCTTGAAGGATAGTGCGGATAAAAGAATTGAACCAGATGTTTGGACAACTGGCTACCAAGTACAAGGTTTACAGGTTTGGATTAAGTATGAAGTGCAGAACCGATTATCCATTTGTATGGCGGGTCAAACTGTTCACATATTGGGAATGAAGAAAAGATAATTTTAAAATAGTAAGATTAACAATGATTGAATCGCAGCAGCTTCGCATAATTTTTATGGGTACGCCCATTTTTGCTGTAGCGACATTAAAGAAATTAGTTAAAGAAAATTACAACATTGTAGCCGTAGTCACAAGTCCTGATAAACCAGCCGGAAGAGGCCAACAAGTACAAGAAAGTGAAGTAAAACAATTTGCAAGTCAGCATAATATACCTGTGTTGCAGCCAGAGAAATTAAAATCGCAGGAATTTATTGAGCAACTAAAATTATTAAATCCTGATTTACAAATAGTGGTTGCTTTTCGCATGTTACCAGAGGTGGTATGGCAATTACCAAAGTATGGGACATTTAATTTGCACGCATCTATGCTCCCTCAATATCGTGGAGCTGCACCTATAAATCACGCAATAATAAATGGTGAAAATCAAACTGGTGTAAGTACTTTTTTTTTAGAGCAAGACATTGATACAGGGAAAATAATTTTTCAGGAAGCTATTCCGATAGAACCTGATGAAGTAGCAGGTGAATTGCATGATAGGATGATGGAAATTGGAGCAAACCTTGTAGTTCGAACTGTAGCTGCTATTGGTAAAGGTGAAATATCTAAAATCTCTCAAGCTGACTTTATTAAAAAAGGTGAGGTTTTGAAAACTGCTCCAAAAATATTTCGTGCAAATTGTAAAATCAATTGGGATTTAGATGGAATGGCCATTCATAATCATATTCGTGGTCTTAGCCCCTACCCTGCTGCATGGACTGAATTACATAGAGAAAACGGAGAAGTTATTGCATTGAAAATTCATAAATCAAAATTTACTCCTTCAATAGCAAACGATAAAGAGTTTAAAGCAGGTAGTATCATTGAACATTTTAAAATTTATACCCTCACAGGAATTTTAGAAGTACTCGAAGTACAAGCAGCTGGAAAGAAAAAAATAAAGGCATCCGAATTTCTTTTAGGATTTAAATTCAAAGATGGCGACCTGTTTAAATAGTTTTGAGTAAGCTAATTTTTATATTTAGCTTATACTTGGGAATAAAAATTTATTAACATATTTCGTCTCTTTACAAACAAAAAGATTAAATATAGATTAGATTTAATTTAGTGGCATACTTATAACACTATATTTGTATGCAACAAAGCACATACCCAAAAAAAACATTATATGAACAAAGCAGAACTTGTTGAAGCAATTGCAAACGAGGCCAAAATATCTAAAGCAGATGCAGGTCGTGCACTTGACGCTACTATCATTTGCGTTAGTAAAGCACTTAAAAAAGGAGAAAAGGTTTCGCTGATAGGATTCGGAACTTTTACTGTTACAAAACGCGAAGCGCGAGTTGGACGAAATCCAAAAAATGGAGACTCCATTCAGATTAAAGCAAAAAAAATAGCCAAGTTTAAAGCTGGGTCTGAACTTTCTGCAACAGTAAATAAATAGTTTTAAATACTCCAACAAATTGGAATATAAAAATCCTTTCATTGTTTTTGAAAGGATTTTTATATTTAAAGTTTATTCACATGAAATTATTTTTTGAGCAGTAGCAGAAACGACATGAGTAAATTAGATAAAATAAAAAAATTCGATCCAAATAATCTAGGAGATTCCTCATCCAATATTTTCGGATTACCATTTACATGCGAAGAAGCAGATGTTGTGATTGTGCCAGTGCCTTGGGATGTAACTGTATCGTATAGCGATGGAACTATAAATGGACCATCAGCAGTGTTCAATGCCTCTTTTCAGGTAGATTTATATGATCCATCTATTACTGATGCATGGAAACTTGGGATTGCCATGGAGGAAATTTCAAATGATGTTAAGTCGAGAGCTGAATTACTTCGCACAAAGGCAAAAGTTTTTATAGCAGCCATTACCAATGGAATAGATACTACACAAGATGCAGATTTAGAAAAAGACAAGGCACTTGTGAATGCGGGTTCAGAGTGGATGAATGCCTGGGTAAAACAGCGCTGCCTTGAATGGATGAACAAAGGAAAACTTGTGGCACTACTTGGAGGCGATCATAGCACACCTTTTGGAATGTTGCAGGCTTTAGCAGAAAAATATCCTGCTTTTGCCATACTTCAAATAGATGCACATGCAGACCTGCGCCCGGCTTTTGAGGGTTTTACCTATTCGCATGCTTCTATCATGTATAACGCGCTAACAATACCACAGGTAAGCAAAATTGTGCAAGTAGGTATTCGCGATTTTTGTCAGCAAGAGGCTGAATTAATTCAAAATAGCAATGGGCGAATCAAAACATTTTTTGATCGTGATATAAAACAAGACCGCTACTTAGGTAAAAACTGGTCTCAACAAGTGCAGGAAATAATTGCTGAATTACCCGAAGAAATCTATATCAGTTTTGATATTGATGGATTAGATCCAAAACTTTGTCCAAATACAGGAACGCCTGTTGCAGGTGGATTTGAATTTGAAGAAATTGCTTATTTGATTCAGGAAATTTCGAAATCGGGAAAGAAAATAATTGCAGTAGATTTAAATGAAGTTGCTACAGGTGCAAACGACGAATGGGATGCCAATGTAGGTGCGAGAATGTTATACAGAATGTGCAATTTAATGGCACTTTCGAACGGACGATTTTGATTTTAAAATGGATAACTACTCCAAAGAATTGTATGAATACCTGTCGAAATTTGCCACCGAACAAAGGATGGAAAAATTCGAAAGTGTCATTCAGGAACGAACGCGCTATTTAACAATAGTGGTTGAAAATGTTTACCAACCTCACAATGCGAGTGCTGTACTCAGAAGTGCTGAATGCTTTGGCGTGCAAGATGTTCACATCATTGAAAATTCAAATAAATACAATCCAAGTGCCGACATATCGTTAGGCGCACACCAGTGGTTGAGTTTAACACGACACGGCAAGACGGAAAACAATTCTCTTTCATGCATTCAAGCCTTGAAGAAAAATGGATATCGTATTGTAGCGACAACTCCACACAAAAACGATTGCTTGATTAGTGAAATTGATTTATCAAAAGGTAAAATCGCTTTATTTTTTGGGACAGAAATTGACGGTCTTTCGGATACAATTTTGAATGAAGCAGATGAATTCGTAAAAATTCCAATGTATGGATTTACCGAAAGCTTTAACATTTCAGTTTCAGCCGCTATAAGCATGTATGAGTTGATGAAAAGACTTAGGGAAAGTAAAATTGAATGGAGATTGACAGCAGCAGAACTTTTAGCACTAAAACTCGATTGGGTTAAAGAATCAGTAAAAAGTTCTGATCTCTTAGAAAAAGAGTTTAGAAAACAGAGGATTGCTGAATAAAGAATAGAATTTGTTACATTTGCATTAACTAAAAACAACAACAATACGATTATGGGAAAAGGAGATAAAAAATCGCGTAAGGGTAAAATCTGGAGAAAGTCATACGGAAATACACGACCACGCAAAGCGGTAGTTAAAAAAGTAGTTGCAGCAAAAAAAGTTGCTCCGAAGAAAAAAGTAGCTGCCAAAAAAACGGCAAAGAAAACTGCAGCAAAAGATTAAATTAAAAAAACCGCTTATAAAGCGGTTTTTTTAATACTATTTTTTTAAAATTTATTACGGAGCCAGTCGTGCAATTTCCCAATTGTTATTGAATGTTTTGGAATAACAAATGCGATCGTGCAATCGATTTGGGCGGCCTTGCCAAAATTCTATTCTTTCCGGTTCTAAAACATAACCTCCCCACCAATCTGGGCGTGTTACTTCTTTGCCTTCAAATTCTTTTTCCACTTTTTGAAAAAGATCATCCAGTATTTTTCGGTTACTTATTTTTTCACTTTGCGGTGAAGCCCAAGCGCCCAAGCGAGAATTGCGTGGTCGAGCATTGAAATAAATGTCAGATTCGGCTGCAGTTTGTTTTATTATTTTCCCTTCTATTCGAATTTGTCGCTCCAGTTCAGGCCAAAAGAATAAAATTGAAACAGCATTGTTGAGTTCAATATCTTTTGCCTTCTGACTTTCATAATTGGAATAAAAAACAAATCCTTTAGCTGAAAAATTACGAAGTAATACAATTCTGGAAGAAGGACAATTTTTTGCATTAACAGTTGAAAGCATCATTGCATTGGGCTCCGGTACCTTGGAATCAATTGCAGCTTGGAACCAAATTTCAAATTGTTTGAATGGGTTAGCGTTCAAAGTGTCCTCGTCTAAAGACATTTTGGAAAAGTCATGGCGAAGTCCATTGATATGTGCTTGAATATCTTTCATAGTTAATTTTTACAAATGTAAAAGGATAAATTTGATTTAATACAATGAAATCGTTAATTATAAAAGCATAAGTGAAAGAGTTGGTCAAAATATTTTTTTGTATTTTTATGCCATGTTTGCAAAAAATAAACTTAAGCCATTACCTGGTCGTTTACTTGTGGCAGAACCCTATTTGCATGATTCCCATTTTAAACGTGCAGTTGTGCTGCTTGTAGAGCATAACGAAAAAGGATCAGTTGGATTTATTTTAAACAAGCCATTGGAATTTAATGTGGCAGATGCTATTAATAATTTTCCAGCATTTGATAGTAAAGCGTGCTATGGTGGCCCCGTTCATGGTGATCAGTTATATTTTGTTCACACCCTTGGGACAAAGATTAAAGACTCCATACCAATTGGCAACGGATTATTTTGGTTAGGCAATTTTGAAGAGGTAAAGCTTTTAATTTTAGCTAACTTAATAGATTCCTCTCAAATCATATTTTTTGTTGGTTATGCAGGATGGGAAGTAGGTCAATTGGAAAAAGAAATTTTGGAAAAGTCGTGGTTTGTTTCCAATTCAGACCATGCCTTAATATTTAAAACTGATTCATCGGCCATGTGGACAGAAACTGTAAAGAAAATGGGAAAGTCGTTTGCGCAGATGGTTAATTTTCCAAAAGACCCATCGATGAATTAACAATTGATTTGCGTGCGTGGTTGCAGCAGCTACCGTGTAGCGCGAAAAACACATTCCGCGAATGCGGACACGCCCAAAATATTTTTGAAATTGATATTAAGAAATTAAGATTTTATTTTCTTATTCAATAGATCCAGCAACTTTTTAGCTGTATCAGTACTATACGTTTTGGCTTTGTAAGAACTTACCCATTGCAAACCACTTGTAACATTTGTTAAAAAAAGTTCGTCGGAGTTGAGTAAAATACTTAGAGGAAGGGGAACTTCATAAACAGCAATTCTATTTTCAGAAGCTATTTCCATGATAACGGCACGCATAACACCAGCTACACAACCTTCGGCAAGCGGACAAGTATAAAGAACGCCGTTTTTAACTGCAAATAAATTTGCGTTTGTAGCTTCAATAACATTTCCAATGTGATTGATGAGAATGGCATTGCTGACATTCATTTTTTTTGAATACAAAGCAGCAAGTATATACAACTGCGCATTAGCCGTTTTGAGTGTAGAAAGTTTATTAATTGGTTTTCGTATATCTTGAAAAAGATCGATACTTAATCCAATATCATTTAATACATATTCATTATCTTCTATAGCCCAAAGTTCAAGCAGCCAGGAAGCATCGTTTACTTGTGGATTATAATGGCCTCCATCGTTTCTGAAAACGCTAAGACGTACGCGTGCTCCCGCATTAACACCGTTCCTTATGGCTAACTTATTGCACCAATCTTCCAAAGAGCAGGAAATAAAATTATCGGGCAAACGCATTTGCAATAAATTTATGCCAGCCATTAGTCGAGCTAAATGGCGCTGTGCAAAAACTAATTTTCCATTTACTAAACGCATACTTTCAAATACACCATCGCCATAGCGGAAAGATCTATTGTAAGGAGTAAAAAGAACATCATTTGCAGGACGTTCTTCTCCGTTTAGTAAAAGAATTTTAGAATTTACTACACTCATAGAACTATAAACTTACAAAAAAATAATTTAGTAGTATTCGATTTAATTTAGAAAAATAAATTAAGCACATCCCCTACCCTTTTTCTAAAAAATAGAATTTTTTAATTCCCATAAAAAAGCAATTATTAAAATAGGTTTCATAAGTATTGGAAGTAGGAAGCCGTATGCAGCACCCCAAAAGTGTGCATCGTGCCCAACATTATCAACTTCTTTTTTGGACATGTAGGAAGAATACCAGAGGTACAGTATTCCGTAAATCCATGCCTGCATTGGGATTGCGAAAAAGATGTACAATTTGGATGTAGGAAAGAGCAAAATAGCAGTGTAAACAATTGCAGAAACAGCACCCGATGCTCCAAGTGCGTTGTAATACTGATTATTCCGTTGTTTAAAAAAAGTGAAAATTGAAGAAAAAAACAAAGCACCTACATACAACAAAACGTAATTTACCATTCCCATTGTTTCACCAAATAATTCAGGTGAGCAAAAATTGCGTTCCACTAAAGGGCCAAAAAAATAGAGCGTGAGCATGTTTACAAATAGGTGGGGAAAATTAGCGTGCAAAACTCCATGCGTAAAAAATCGCCACCATTCCCGATTGTGTGCAATAGCGTATGCATTAAACATAAATTTGCCCTTTAAGTCGTTTCGTTCCATCGTTAAAAGTGAAATAACGCAGGTGATGGCAAGAATTAAATAAGTAAGGATTGGCGTTTGCATAATTAAATTATAGAATTAAACATAGATTATAAAGATACAATCTATGTTTGAATGAAAAGAAAGTATGGTTTTTTAAGCTGTTTATCAGTGTCTTAGCAAGAATTAGTTAATGCTTTTTGGCAAACAGATGTAGATTTTCCTACATTAGTCGAAATAATCTATGTACTTCGAACGCGATGATACAATTGTTGCCCTTGCTACAGCTCATGGAACTGCTGCAATTGCCGTAATTCGGCTTAGCGGACCAGAAGCCTACTCCATCACTGAATCGGTTTTTCGTAACAAAATAGGCAAGGCAAAACGGATTGCACACCATCCCTCACATACCATACATTTTGGGACAATTGGAGAGGGTGAAATTGCATTGGATGAATGTTTGGTTTCTATATTCAAAGGACCAAATTCTTTTACAGGGCAAGACGTGGTTGAGATTTCCTGTCATGGTAGTATTTTTATACAACAACAATTAGTTCAGTTACTGATTCGTTATGGAGCGCGTATGGCCAACGCAGGAGAGTTTTCGTTGCGCGCATTCTTAAATGGCAAGTTCGATTTATCACAAGCAGAGGCAATAGCAGATTTAATAGCTTCGCAGTCTGCAGCATCGCACCAAGTAGCGCTTGAACAAATGCGGGGGGGATTCTCATCGAAGATCAGAACATTGCGCGAACATCTATTAAACTTTGCATCGCTCATTGAACTGGAATTGGATTTTGCTGAGGAAGATGTAGAATTTGCAAACCGTGATGACCTTAAAAAGTTACTTTATACAATTCAACGCTTGGTGCACCGCTTAGTGAATTCATTTGAAGTTGGTAATGTGATTAAGAATGGAATTCCAGTAGTGATTGTAGGAAAACCAAATGCAGGAAAAAGCACTCTTTTAAATGCATTGGTAGATGAAGAACGCGCCATTGTTTCTGAAATTCCAGGTACCACACGTGATACCATAGAAGATGAAATTACGATTGACGGAATTCTATTCCGCTTCATTGACACGGCAGGGTTACGGGAGACTACTGATGTGATTGAGTCAATTGGAGTGTCAAAGGCATTTGAAAAGGTAAAACAATCTGCGATTGTCATTTATCTTTTTGATGTGCATGAATTGACTGCTGGGGAATTAAAATTAAATTTAGATGAGTTAAAAAAGCACATCACCTCAGATCATTCGCAGCTTGTGCTAATAGGAAATAAAATTGACAAGGAAGATTTTAATAGTATTCAAAAGGAATTCAATGCGTTTGATGTTTTGTTTTTGTCGGCCAAAGAAAATTTATACATTGATGATTTGAAATTGAAGTTGGTGAGTTTATTTGATAGTAGGACCGTTCATGTAACGGAAACGATTGTAACGAATGCACGCCACGTAGATGCCTTGCGACATACAGGCAATGCGATACAACGAACGATTGATGGATTAAACGGAAATGTGAGTGGCGATTTGCTGGCACAAGATATTAGAGAGGCACTTCATTATTTAGGTGAAATTACAGGAGAGATTTCGAGTGATGATTTACTCGCTAATATTTTTGGTAAGTTTTGTATCGGGAAATAATATCCTTTTTCGAAATAATCCCCAACAATCCCCGACCACAAAAAACCTTCTTAATTGTTAATTACCAACACTTTACACGCGTGCTGTGTTGCTAACTATTTTTCGGACTTGGTTGAAGTGTACCCATATTTGTCACAGAAAGAAATACACTGTGACGGTTTTTGTCACAGTTTTTCTGTAACAATTTAAAAACAAAAACCATGAAAATTAACGTCAGAAAAAGAAAAACAGGCGATGAAAAATCAAGCCTAAATTTAGAAATCACAGTTAACGGAAGAAGAACTCGTGAATCACTTGATTTGTTTTTATACAACAAACCAAAAAACAAATTACAAGAGAAACAAAACAAAGAAACATTGGAACTAGTTGAACAAATTAAAGCCAGTAAAACTATTGAACTACAAGATCAAAAGTATGGCACCATGCGTCAGGATTTTGGCAAAAGAAATTTTCTAAGATTCTTTGAAGAAAAAATGGAAGAACGAAATGAATCAGCTGGCAATTATGGAAACTGGGATTCTGCTTTAAAGCATTTGAAAGCTTGTTTTGGTGAAGTGCTTATGATTAACCAATTAAATTTTACCTTTGCTTATAAACAATAAAAGTTATGAATTATATTGGCGTTTTATTTGTTGTTTTATTATACGGTTTAATTTGTTATTTGATAGGTGAGTTTTTTGGACGAGCCAAACATATTGGAAGATGGTGGACTATGTTTTTGTTTTGGTCAGCACCAATACCATTAATAGGATTGTTAGCATTAATATTTAGCCCTTCGGCAAAAAAAACACAAACTTCAAAGTATAATAGTATTTGGTTGGTATTAGGGGTACTATTCTTGTTGCTGTCAATTAAACCATTATAT
>NSIF01000019.1 GCA_002737665.1 Flavobacteriales bacterium
AAATTAAATGATGGTACTGAACGAAAATTCATAAACGATGGTGACACCGTAACGATGCGTGGATGGGCTGAGAAAAATGGTGTACGTATTGGTTTTGGAGAATGTAGTTCAACAGTTTTACCATCCTATATATATACGTGAGAAAAATAAATTTTATTCTTCTAGCTATTTAAAAGTAATTTTATAAACTATTTGTTTTATTCCTGCTAAGTGAAAACGAGAAAACTCCTCTTATTTCTGATTTTTATTTTTACTGCATTAATTGTAAATTCACAGGCATTAACACATGCAACAAAAGTTCATTTTGTAGGTTATAACAACAAGCAAATTGGAATGCTTGGGTATGAACTTGGGATACGGCGAATGTCCGTCAATCTTAGCGCTGGTATTGGACAAGGAACAGACAATCAATTTCTTTCATCCGATAAAATAAATGATGACTTAGCAAAAAAGAAATTAAATTTAAGTCAAACTATTTTCCCCAAAATTAGACCACCTTTCACTTATTTAGAAACTTGCAACAGCACCTATAAAATTGAACAATTACGACTTGGTTTTACAATTTTTGTTCGCCGGAACGACACACTTGGCAGGCAAGCATCAACAGGACCTCACATTGGTGTGGAGGGCATGCTCACCAAAATAATAGAATCACAAAGCGTAACCTATAAATCAAATTTAGATGAAATGCGGTACGTTTATTCCGGTATAAATAAATTTTACGCTGCAGGTGCTGCAACACATTTCGGATGGCAATTCTCCTTTTTAAAAGAACATCTGTACGTTGACCTATTAGCAGCAATAGTATTCTACTATCCATTTATTACAGACATTAACTACAACAGTCCATTTGCTGGTAATCGAATAGAACTACAAACGAGTGTCGGATGGCGGTTTAATAGTACAAAACAAAAGCAAATAAAAAATTCAGAAAAAAAACAAATTCGAAGTAAAATCTAAATCAAAAAATTTAAATGTATTCAGTAACTCCAACATTATTTTTTTTTGCTAATAGTCTTAAATTATGGCAATAAAAAAAACGGAGCCAATTATCAATATTGAGGAGGAACGAAAAGAAATTCTTAAACGATATCGTGGCCTTCTTAAAGCGTGTAAACGCAAATTGGAAAAAGGCGATAAAGAAATTATTAGAAAGGCATTCAACGTTGCCTTAGAAGCGCATAAAGATATGCGTCGTAAATCGGGCGAACCATACATTTATCACCCAATTGGAGTAGCACAAATTTGTGCGGAAGAAATAGGTCTCGGAACTACATCTGTAGTTTGTGCTTTACTGCATGATACAGTTGAAGATACTGAAGTGACTCTTGAAGATGTAAGAGGAATGTTTGGTGAAAAAATTGCTGCAATCATTGATGGTCTCACAAAAATATCTGGTGTATTTGACAAACAAACAAATACACTACAATCCGAAAATTTTCGGAAAATGTTACTCACACTCTCTGATGATATACGTGTAATTCTAATTAAACTTGCTGACCGTTTACACAATATGCGCACACTTGATGCGATGAATCGTGAAACACAAATTAGGATTGCTTCTGAAACATTATATTTATATGGGCCATTAGCGCATCGCTTGGGTTTAAATGCCATTAAATCAGAATTGGAAGATCTTGGATTAAAATATACAGAGACTGCCCTCTACAGTGAAATTGCGCAAAAATTAAAAGATTCCGAACCTGAAAGAAAAAAATTCATTCAAAAATTTATTCAACCAATTAATGAAATTCTGGAAGAGCAAGGTTTTAAAGTCAGGGTAATTGGTCGACCTAAATCAATTTTTTCTATTTACAATAAGATAAAATTAAAAGGTGTTCCATACGAAGAGATTTTTGATATTTTCGCAATAAGAATTATTCTAAATACGCTCATTGAAAATGAAAAAGCAGACTGTTGGCGAGTCTATTCAATTGTAACTGATTTCTATCATCCAAGTCCCGACCGTTTACGCGATTGGATTTCGACACCCAAGGCAAATGGCTATGAATCGTTGCACACAACTGTAATGGGACCCGATGGAAAATGGGTTGAGGTACAAATACGTTCAGAAAAAATGGATGATCTTGCTGAAAAAGGTTTTGCTGCACATTGGAAATACAAAGACAATCCAAGTGGAATTACCAACAAGGAAAATCAACTTGAAGACTGGCTCCGAAAAATTAGGGAGATGCTTGAAAACCCTGATAACAATGCACTCGATTTTATTGAAGACTTCAAATTAAATTTATTTGCAGAGGAAATTTTCGTGTTTACCCCAAAGGGTGAAATGCGTACACTTCCAATAGGTTCTACTGCTCTAGATTTCGCCTTTGAAATTCACACTAAAGTTGGTGAAAAATGTATCGGTGCGAAGGTCAACCATAAACTTGTTCCACTAAGTCATGTGGTAAAAAGTGGCGACCAAGTAGAAATCCTCACTTCAACTAAACAAAACCCAAAAGAAGATTGGCTTTCATATGTAATTACAGCAAGAGCTAAATCTAAAATCAAATCTGCATTAAAAGAAGAAAAACGAAAAGCGGCAGATGAAGGGCGAGAGATTCTTGAACGAAAATTTGATAACCATAAAATTGATTTTACTGTTAAAAATATAAATAGTTTCCAACTTTTCATGCGATTACAAAGTGCACAGGAGCTATTTTACAGAGTACAATTGGGAATAATAACGATAAAAAATATTAAAACTTGGATTAAAGAAAAAGATCTCCCTAAAAAAGTTCTTAAAAAGGAACCTTCGCTTGAACAAGTCATTAATAAAGTTCGCGGAAAAAAAGCTGGAGAGGATGCACTCATTATTGGTGATAATCTAACTAAAATTGTATACAAGCTATCTCCTTGTTGCAATCCTATTCCAGGAGATGATGTATTTGGTTTTATAACCATTAACGAAGGAATAAAAATACACCGTGTGAATTGTCCAAATGCCTTACAATTGATGTCAAATTACGCCTATCGTATTGTGAAAGCAAGATGGACCGGCCAAGAACAAATTTCGTTTCTTTCAGGTATAAAAATTACAGGAATAGACGAAGTTGGCTTAGTAAACAACATTACAAAAATCATCTCCTCCGAATTAAATGTCAATATGCGTTCCTTAAATTTTGATACGCATGATGGTATTTTTGAGGGGCGCATCATGTTGTTCGTTTATGACTCAGAGCATCTTACCAACTTAATTAAGAAATTGAAAAAAGTAAATGGGGTACTTTCCGTTTCGAGGATTAATCCCAATTAAAACAAGACAAAATCAAGCCCAATTTTTATTACTTTTACTGACCATTAAGAGCCAATATGTCCCAAACTAATATCCGGGAAACCGTAAAAATTATTTTTGCTGAACATCTCGAAAAAAAAGGGCATCGAAAAACGCCAGAACGCTTTGCGATACTTGATGAAATCTATTCTCAGGAAGGGCACTTCGATATTGAGTCGTTGTATGTTTTTATGAAAAATAAAAAATACAGAGTGAGCCGAGCTACGCTTTATAACACCATTGAACTTTTACTGGAATGCTTACTCGTAACTCGACATCAATTTGGAAAAAATCAAGCTCAGTTTGAACGAGCTTATGCCTATAAGCAACACGATCATTTGATTTGTCAAGATTGCAATAAAGTATATGAGTTTTGTGACCCACGCATTCAGCAAATCAAAAAAACAACAGAGCAATTTCTTGAATTCGAAATTTCAACACATTCGCTTCATTTTTTCGGACGATGCAAAAAACTTGCAACCAATGGAACTTGCGAACATTTAAAAACTTCATCTAAACGATAAGCATGAGTTTTGCCTTTAATACAATTCAGACAGAACCAATCGCAATTATTTCATTGTATGGTGAATTAATAGATCGGACTGAGGCGCAACAATTATTAAACCAGCTCAATCTACTTTCCGAAGGAGGAATTAAAAATTTTATTTTAGAATTATCAGAACTAAAATACATGAATAGCACAGGACTAAATGTCTTAATAAATGTGCTAACAAAAGCAAGAAAAAATGGTGGCGAACTTGTTATTTGTGGGATTTCTAAAAAAGTCAATGAATTATTATTAATTACAAAATTAAACTCTGTTTTTACAGTATCAGAGTCAACAGATGAAGCAATCTTAAAATTTAATTCATAAAAAAAAATAATATGAAGGCAGAAGTTCTTTTAGGACTACAATGGGGTGATGAAGGAAAAGGAAAAATTGTTGATGTCCTTACGCCCAAGTACGACATTATCGCTCGCTTTCAAGGTGGGCCAAATGCGGGACATACACTTGAATTCAACGGAATAAAGCATGTATTGCACACAATTCCTTCTGGCATTTTTCACGAAACAACTATGAATGTGATTGGCAATGGAGTTGTCATTGATCCAATTATTCTGAAGAAAGAAATAGATAAGCTGAAAGAAATGGGCGTTGATGTAAAAAAACGTCTTCTTATTTCGCGACGAGCACATTTAATTCTACCCACACATTCTCTGCTCGATAAAGCATCGGAAGCTGCAAAGGGAATTCAAAAAATTGGTTCAACACTAAAAGGAATTGGACCAACCTACATGGATAAAACTGGACGGAATGGGTTACGTGTGGGAGATATTGATTCAAGTAATTTTAAAGAAAAATACAAAACACTAGTTGCAAAACACCGTGAACTTTTGAAATTCATGAATGCAGATCAGGATCCAGCGCCATTTGAGAAAGCTTGGTTTGAAGGAATTGAAACAATTTGTGAGCTCACAAGAATTGACAGTGAACATTACATAAATGAAGCGCTTGCAAAAGGCAAACGCGTGCTTGCAGAAGGGGCGCAAGGGTCGATGCTTGACATTGATTTTGGAACCTACCCTTTTGTAACCTCCTCCAACACTATGTGTGCAGGCGCATGTACTGGATTAGGAATTGCACCCAGTAGAATTGGAGGTGTGATTGGAATTTTCAAAGCGTATTGCACACGCGTAGGTAGTGGCCCTTTCCCGACTGAATTAATTGATACAATCGAAGAAAATGGTCCCGGATCAATTATGAGAAAAATTGGAAATGAATTTGGCTCTACAACTGGTCGTCCAAGACGTTGTGGTTGGCTAGATCTTCCAGCATTAAAATATGCCATCATGATTAACGGCGTTACTGAGCTGATAATGATGAAAGCAGACATTTTAAGTGCATTTGAAACAATTCGAATCTGTACAGCTTATAAAATTGACGAGGAAATTGTAACTAAACTTCCTTATGACATTGTAAATTCTGTAATAGAGCCCATTTACATAGATGTAAAAGGATGGCAAAGTGATCTCACAGGAAAACATTCTGCAGATGAAATGCCAACAGAGCTGAATGATTATATCGCTTTTATTGAAAGAGAAACTGGTGTTCCAATAAGTATTGTGTCGGTAGGTCCCGATAGAAAACAAACTTTGTTAAGAAACTCGGTGTGGGCATGAATTTTGTCAACTACTGATAAGCATGCGACAAATTAAATTGACTATTATTTTATCATTACTTTTTTCTGTTTCCTCTTTTTCTCAAATTCAAATTGAAAAAGGAAAGCAGATTAATTTAAAACATGCCAACTCCCTTAAAGGTGATAAGCGACAGGGGTACCAGCGATTGATTGGTGCGGTTGCATTTGAACAAGAAGGAATGGTACTAACATGCGATAGTGCTCATTTCTACAATGAAGCAAATTCTCTAAATGCTTTCGGGCATGTACATATTCAACAAGGGGATTCTCTAAATATATACAGTGATATTTTAAAATATAATGGGAATGAAAGAATAGCAGAATTGAAAAAAAATGTGCGAATGATTGAAAAAGATATGACCTTAACAACAGATGCAATTACGTATGACATAAATGCCAAACTTGCCATTTATACTAGTGGCGGAAAAATTATTAATAATGATAATATTCTTACGAGTCAAATAGGTACCTACTCCACACAGGGAAAAGTGCTAACATTTAAAAAAAATGTGCTGCTTGTGAATCCAGAATATATAATGAAATGTGACACACTTCAGTATATGCCGATTTCAAAAACATCTTATTTTGTTGGACCAACAACAATAAAAGCTGAGAATGGTTCAAATATAATTTATTGTGAAAATGGTTATTACAACACACTGACCGATATATGTCAATTTCAAAAAAATGCTTACATCATTACCAATGATCAAACAATTAAAGGAGATAGCATTTGGTACAATCGCAAAATTGGTATTGGCAAAGCAATGAAAAATGTAAAACTTATTGATACCACACAAGACATTACAATACTTGGTGACCTTGCTATTCATTATGAATTTTTAGACCAGTCGATGGTCACTGGGAATGCCCTTTTTATACAGGCCTTTCAAGAAGACTCTCTTTTTCTTCATGCGGATACCTTGAAATCAATTAAAATTTATGAGAAGAAAGAAATTAATAAGAAAAATAAAAAATCAGTTATCAATTCAGAACCCAAACGAATTATTTTAGCCTACCAGCATGTGAAGTTTTACAAAAATGATTTACAAGGCAAATGCGATTCGTTGTCATGGTCATCTACAGATTCTACCATGCATCTATACCATGACCCTGTTTTATGGACAGGCGGAAATCAATTAACTGCAAAGCAAGTTTCAATTATTACATCGCATGGAAAAATATTGAAATTAAATATGGACGAAAATGCATTCATCGTGGCGCAAGAAGATTCCTCTCGATTTAACCAAATAAAAGGAAAAAAGATGACTGGCTATTTTATAAAAAACGAATTAAATAGTATTTATGTAGAGGGAAATGGACAGACTTTATACTATGCAAAAGACAAGGATTTAATTATGGGAGTAAATCGTACCGATTGTAGTAGTCTATTAATTCGATTAAAAGATCAAAAAGTAAAATCTATAACTTTCTATAACCATCCAGAAGCAACGCTCTATCCCCCACTCGATCTTCCTCCAAAAGAAGCCTTGCTAAAAGATTTTATTTGGAGAGCAAACGAGCAGCCAAAATCGGTAAATGAATTATTTATAAAAAAATAAACTATTGCTGTTTACGTTCCAGAAAAAAGGAAGCTAATTTTCCTTTTTGATTAGCCACTGAAATAAATAAAAACGCCGCTAATAAAATATTTTGAATCACCAGAATTAATCCACCCCATGCCATTTCCGTTTCGTGTACAGTATCATAAAATATACCTTGCTGGTAAGTAATCATATAATAGCAATAGGGCCCGCCAAGAAATAGGAAAAAAGATTGCATTTGTAAAAAGGATTTCCCTATAAGAGCAAATGGTTTTCGAATACTCATTGTTTCCAGCACTACAATAAACGGCATAAGTGCAAAAAAGAACAAGGCAGGAACACCAGCCGGATGGCCATTGAAATTTAACAATGTAGAAACATATAATTCATTCGACTTTGTTAAAACCTGGTTATCTGGAGTAGTTCCTGAGTAGCGTCCAGTAACATGGTCTATTCGAATTGGAATAAATAAAATACCAATAGCCCATGTTAATGTAAAAAGGAGAAAAATAGTTTTTTTAAAGAAGTATGTGCTCATCATAATTTGTCAAATATTTTTAAATTACAATTTAAAGATTTCCATTTTTTTACAACAAACATTATAAAAATTATACCAACAGCATTCGTGCATGCCAGGAATTTTTTATTGCCACTTCCCACTTTGTAGACATTTCTTCCTTTGTTCCAAGTAAATTATTAAAAACAATTGTGTCAGCGTTTAACGCTCCTTTTTCAACAAGTTGTTCAAACTCTTGAAGTTTAGTACCACGAATAACACCATGTTCGTCACGGAACGTAACTAACAATCTGTCAAATAAATTAATCAAATAATCTTTTTCAATCTGCTGAATGAAACGAACCGATTTATCAATACCACAGCCACTGGCGCTTGCAGTCTCTTCGTCAACCAATACGATTAAAAATCTGTTATACACAATATCAATTGTCGCCAACATCATGTTACCATGAGAAGACCAATCCAATAAAAAAAGTGCTGCTTTTTTTCGAATCTCATCTATTTCAAAGTCTGTGAAATTTCGATCGGACTGGTAGATCCAAACTTTAGAACGGTTTGGCATTTCATTAAATGTGACCATAGTAGTAATTTTATTTTTTACAAATCTATAGCAGCCGCAATTAATTCTGCGACATCAATAACTTTTGTTTTTTCTTCTTTATTAAAATGCTTTACACCATCGGTCATCATGGTCATACAAAAAGGACAACCAGTTGCAATAATATCTGGCTTTAATTCTAAAGCCTCAGCTGTACGTTCCACATTTACCTCTTTGTCTCCTTTCTCCGCTTCCTTAAACATTTGTGCTCCTCCAGCGCCACAACACAAACCATTTTGTTTACTGCGTTTCATTTCAGCAAGCTCCACATCTAAATTTTGAATTACAGATCGTGGTGCTTCGTATTCGTCATTAGCACGACCTAAATAACATGGGTCATGGAAAGTGATTTTTTTGCCCAGAAATGCCCCACCTTTTACACGCAATTTACCTGTGTCAATTAACTCTTGAACCAATTGCGTATGGTGAACCACCTCATATTGACCACCCAATTCAGGGTATTCGTTTTTCAATGTATTAAAACAATGAGGGCAACCCGTAACAATTTTCTTAATGCTATAATTATTTAAAACCGTAATATTATTCATCGCTTGCATCTGAAAAAGAAATTCATTACCTGCACGCTTGGCCGGATCTCCACTACAACTTTCCTCCACACCAAGTACAGCAAATTTTATTCCAACATGACTTAAAATTCGAACAATTGCTTTCGTAATTTTTTTTGCCCGATCGTCAAAACTACCTGCGCAACCAACCCAAAATAAAATCTCTGGTGTTTCACCCCTAGCAGCAAAATCTGCCATTGTCGGTACATGAATCGCTTCGTTTGACATTTATTTTTTTATTCGTTGTATTTTATTTAAAAAACTAATTTTCGTTTACCCAATTTAATCGGTCGGACTGCGCAAACTGCCAAGGTGCACCATTGTTCTCCATGTTTGTCATCATCATATTTAGTTCAGTAGGTGCTGCAGATTGCTCCATAACCTGAAAACGACGAAGATCAATAATAATAGAAAGTGGGTCAATATTTACTGGACATTCCTGTACACAGGCGTTGCAAGAAGTACAAGCCCAAATCTCTTCACCCGAAATATAGTCACCGAATAAAGATTTTCCATCATCAATAAATTTACCACCATTCTTCGTCATATTGCTACCAACCTCTTCTAAACGATCACGCGTGTCCATCATAATTTTACGTGGGGAAAGTTTTTTACCCGTAATATTTGCAGGACAAGCTGAGGTGCATCTTCCACACTCAGTACAAGAATAAGCATCCATTAATTGCTTCCAGGATAAATCCTGAACATCTTTAGCACCAAAACGAGTAAGTCCCTCGACAACAGGCGGAACAAATGTTGGATCAAGCATTGCTTTTACCTCATTCGTTACAACTGCAAGATTTGTAAATTCTCCTTTGACTTTTAAGTTAGAATAAAATACATTTGGAAATGCTAGTATAACATGAAAATGTTTTGAATAAGGAAGGTAATTCATGAATACCAAAATACCGAGAATATGAAACCACCACGTTGAGCGCTCTGCCATCACCAAAAATGGAATAGATGCGTCTCCATATAGAGAAGCTAACAACGAACTGATTGGAAAAGCGGAGGAGGAAAGTCCTAAATCGTAATGCGAAAAATGTACCTGCTGCAAACGAAAATCGGCTGCATTCATAAATAAAAAAGCTGCCATCAATGCAATTTCTGCTACTAAAATATAGTTCGCATCGGACCGAGGCCATCCATTCAAATCATTACTCAGGAAACGCTTAATTTTTACAACATTTCTACGCGTAAAAAAAATCACACATCCTAGAAAAACGAGCGCTGCAAGAATTTCAAAAGTAGCTATCAGAAAAGTATACAATGAACCCAATACAGAAAACACTCTGTGGGTGCCGCAAACACCATCAATTATAATTTCAATGACTTCAATATTGATGACAACAAAACCTATGTAAACAAATAAATGTAAAATACCAGGGAGTGGTCGAGTAACCATTTTTGACTGCCCCATAGCAACACGAAACATCGTTTTCCAACGTTGCGTTTGGTTATCCGTACGATTGACAGGTTTTCCAAGCAAAATATTTCGCCTAATTTGAACAACATTCTTTGTAAAAAGAAGAAGCCCTGAAATAAGCAAAACGATAAAAATAATATTGATTATATATTCCATTAGCTTTTGAACAAGCAATTACTAAGGTGTTGGATTTGGATTTTTTTTATTGCCACTTCCAAAAACAGAAAAATAACGTTTTGGGTTTGCTTTTAAATCTAGAATCAATGCATCTAAATCAGCAGTAGTTTTGTTAAGACCCTCATATAATTTTTTGTCATTAATTAATAGTCCCATCGAACCTTGACCAGTATTTATTTTATCCATTATTACAGCAGTACGTGACATAATAGAACTAGCGCTGTCAATAACCGTCTTTAATTTAGATTTAGAAATACTATCCGAGATATTTGCAAAATTATTTATTGCTTTTGAAAGCGGTAAATTATTGCTAGCAAGATTTGATGAAATGGATTGAATTTTACCCAAAATATCGGAAAAACGAATAGACTGTGTTACGACCAAATCATCCAAATTAATAGATATTTTTTCGAAAGTGGTCAAGGATTTTTTGATACTTGCAAAACTAGCAATCAAATCGTTTCGGGCACTCTGATTTAAAACCGCATTAAAAACCTGAACAACAGAATCGACACTAGCAACCAAACCCTCTAACTTTTTTTTCAAGGGTACAACCATCTCACTCACCTGATCCTTCAAACCTGATTCGTTTGTTCCTCGTAAAACAGCTTTGTCTTTTACTGGTTTCCCTCCTGAATGAGATATAATCTTAATTGACTTTAATCCCATCAGACCATCACTGAAAATCTGACATTCCGAACTATCAGTAATAATAGCATTGTTATCGGTAATAATAAAATGGACCATTAACTTGTTAGTCTTGGGATCTAACGTAACATCACGAATTGTTCCAACCTTAAACCCATTGATCTGAACTGTATTATTTTGGGTAATTCCGTCGACATGGTCATACAAAGCATAAAGATCTAAATCGACAGCAAAGATGTCACGACCTTTAAGAAAGTTGAACCCATAAATAAACAGGGCTAAAGCAACAACAACAACAATTCCAGTACGTATTTGTTTTTTATGTTTCAAGTGCTTGTTTTCTTATAAATATTAACACAAAATTACAAAATTTTTGGGGCTAAAACGAAAAATTTCTAGAACATCGAAATAGCAAAAAAAAGCCCTAATAGTAACTCCTAATTTAGATGTTATTATTTAAATAATTAGAAGAATTTTACGAACTACTTTTTTTAAAATCAAACGCATATTAGCATCATACAGGTAGGCTTAATGCATAATCATATATAATCAAATTGATCGAATAGGGTAATCTAAAATTGTTCAAACGATACAATTGATGTCGCTAAGCTTATTTAGGTAGATTGAATTTCCTCGCCTCTTCCATTGTTAAGCGCTTCCCGTCAGCATCGAATACTACGACAAATGCTTCAGTGAAACCTTTTTTTCGCAACTCAATCTGACGTGTAAGCGCCTCGGCTTGAGTACCGTAGGCTCCATCAGTATATTTATATATGCCTTTGGCTTCGTAAGACCATATATCAGAAAGTCCCTTAAATTCAGGAGCAGTTACCTTTAATTGTTTATCAGAAGCTACAATCTGAACGCGATAAACAAGCACCATTTCTTTACGCGGGGGATCAACCACTGGCTTTAGATCAATTACAATTGCCTTTTTAACACTATCAATAGCTACTTCAACAATTAAAGAATCTTTTTGGGGAACTAATACATCAATAACATCATTTACTGGTGCAATTGGAGTTTTGGAACTTGCATGATTAACTGCCTTCTTCAAGCCAGCTGTATCTGTTAATTCTGGGAGATAGGGCTTCATTTTCTCGACCTCATCTAAATAAACTTTAGAAATTCCTTCTAGTTCGTCTTTCCATTTGCGAAATGCACGAAAAATACTTGCTGCCATGTGAGTCTGTCCCTTTTCTAAGCTCAAAAATTTTTCCTCCTTTGGATTCGTTAGAAACCCTGTTTCTATAAGCACCGATGGCATACTTGTTTTCCAAAGTACTAGGAAACCGGCTTGCTTTACACCGTCATCATCGCGACCCGCATAACCTGTAAATTGCTGCTGACACAAATCGGCAAAGCGCATACTTTCTTCTAAATAAAGATTCTGATACGTGCTAAATATAATTGCTGCCTCGTCAGAATTTATATTAAGATTATAATTTTGCTGATAGTTATCCTCCAAAAGTACTGCATCGTTTTCGCGTTTTGAAACATCTAAATTACCTTCGGTTTTATGCAATCCCATGACGTAGGTTGATGAACCTTGAGCAGTTTCATTACACACATCATAAAACTTACCCTTCGCATTTTTTTTTCGCACGCAAGCGGAGTTACAATGAATGCAAATAAAAATATCGGCGTGATTTCTATTCGCAATGTTAGCTCTTTCATTCAATTCTATGAAAACATCAGTACTTCGGGTGTAAACAACTTTAATTTCTGGAAAATTGGTTTGGATATACCTGCCTAACTTCAAAGCAATGGAAAGTGCAACATCTTTTTCGTTAACAAAATCACCATGACATCCAGGGTCTTTGCCCCCATGGCCAGCATCTATACAAACTACTTTAATTTTCTTCCCTTCTGGTCTGATTATTGTATTAAAGGACAGCGTTAAGATTAAAACAGCTGCTATTGCTGAACAGAATACAAAAGGATATTTAATAAGCCTTCGCATAATTAACTTAACGATAAAGTGCCGTTTTTATTTAGTTTTGCATACAAGAATACATCCGTAAACTTATAAATTAATAAAACAAAAATACAGTTATACATTGCCTGCTATCCTGCATAAATATCTATTTTTCAGACGTTTTTTGTTAATAAGCCCATTACTATTGGGCTTAAGTGAAAGCGGAAAATCTCAAAATGAGATTATTAAGAACACAGACTCTACAAAAATCAAGGTTTTAGGTATTAGTTCTCAATTGAAAGGTCTCGTCAATTACAATGCACAGGATTCAATGTTGTTGGACCTCGAATCACAAAAGGTCTATTTATACGATAGTGCAGCAGTAATTTACCAAGCGACTAACCTGAACGCAAATTACATTGAAATTGATTTTATAAATGGAATTGTGTCAGCTGAGGCGAAGAAAGATAGCATGGGAAAATATATAGAAAAAGCAAAAATAATAGATGCCGAACAAACATTTTATGGACAAAAATTAGCCTATAACTTTGAAACGGGTAAAGGAAAAATAACAGAAGTCAATACAGAAGAAGGTGGTGGATATTTATTGGCCGAAGCAGTAAAAAAAGACACTTCTGGAGTTATTTACGGTTTTAGAGGGCAATTTACAACTTGCGACAAGGAACATCCACACTTTGCCATTCGGGCCAAGAAAATGAAAATAATTAAAGATGATAAAATAGTTACAGGACCAGCCTATTTAGAAATTATGAATGTACCCACACCATTGATGGTTCCATTTGGTTTTTTCCCAAATAAAAAGGGTAGAAAATCTGGAATTTTAGTTCCAAGTTACGGTGCTTCGCCTATACTTGGATTTTTCTTAAAAGATGGGGGGTACTATTTCGGAATAAGTGACAAGGTAGATATGTCTATACGTGGAGATCTCTATTCAAAAGGATCATGGGGGGCAAAATTATTTACATCTTATAGAGTGCGCTACAAATACAATGGAAACTTAAGTTTAAAATATTCGAAAATTCTAACCGGCGAAAGTGAAATTCCTTCTAGCAGAGTTATTCGAAATGATTTTTTTGTGAATTGGTACCATACGCAAGACCCAAAATTTAATCCATCGATTCGCTTTTCAGCGAATGTAAATGCAGGTACTAGTTCGTACAATACTTTTAATGCAAATAACTCTAACGATTACCTTTCAAATATTTTTAATTCTAATATTGCGGCATCAAAGTCGTGGAAGTTTGGCACACTCGCTGCCAATTTAAGACATACGCAAAACAGAGCTACACAAAATGTAGATATGACACTTCCTCAATTGTCTTTTTCTGTTAATCGATTCTATCCTTTCAAAAATCCAAATCGTGTAACCAATAAATGGTACGACAAAATAGGCGTTTCCTATATTTCAGAATTTCAAAATAATCTGAACATAGGGGATACTAGTTTTAATAGAGAGGCACTTCCCTATCTGAAAACACAGATCCGAAATGGAATAAGACAAAGCCTTCCAATAGCAACGTCCTTTAATGTGCTCAAATACTTTACACTTACACCCGCTCTTGCATTCAATTCTGTAACACAATTTAAGTCAATAAGAAAAATATGGGATGGAACAACAATTATTACCGACACACTAAACGGAGCAAAAATAAATTTTGATTGGAATGCAAGTGCAACATTAAGTACAAGAATTTTTGGAATGTATTCGCTTAAAAGAACACGATTCAGTGTTATTCGACATACACTAACACCAAACTTGTCACTCACATATATGCCCGATTTTACAAATCCAAAATATGGATTTTACAACTCTGTTCAATCGAATTCTATTGGCGGAATTACAAAATATTCAATTTACGAAGGTGGCATTTATGGCTCAAGCGCCACCGGAAAGCTTGGTATGGTTGGTATTAATATACTAAACGCATTAGAGGGCAAACAAAGATTAAAGCCAATGGACACAACTGGAGTTCAACAACGCGTTTCTTTAATTGATGCACTAAATTTAAGTATGAATTATAATATTATGGCTGACCATTTTAATTGGTCGAATATTACAGGGGGATTCCGAACAAAACTTTTCAAAAAGATTGATTTGAATGCAAATTTTGTTGCTGATCCTTACAAAATGACGGCAGAAGGAATTCGTATTGAACGATTTGAATGGCGAGATAAAAAACGATTAGCACGTTTAAAAGGAGCTAATATTATTATTGGCACCAGCTTGAGAAAAGGCGGAATTTCTGCAACTACAAGGCGCACTTCCTCGCGTGGTACTGATGCTGAATTAAATATGCTGAACACCAATCCGAATGGATACGTCGATTTTAATATTCCTTGGTCACTGAATTTTGGTTTTACATTAAATTGGTCAAAACCATTATTAACGGAGACTTTTTCACAATCAATAAACCTTTCTGGTGATTTAAATGTGACACCTAAATGGAAGGTTGGTTTTGATTCCAATTACGATTTACAACATGGACAATTTGCCTACACTTCATTAAATGTATATCGAGATTTACATTGCTGGGAATTACAATTTAATTGGATTCCATTTGGATTTCGACAGAGCTACAACATAACATTGAATGTAAAATCTGCCGTTTTACAAGATTTGAAATTAACAAGAAAGCGTGACTGGTATGATTTTTCTGGCAACTAGAAAACAAAAACAATAAATTTATAAATGAGTAAAAAGTTAAAAATAAGATTTAGCTAAAGCTTGATTATCTTTACGAAAACAATTTATATGAAAATTTTATTCCCTATCATTTTTACAAGTGCTATACTTGGGTCCATTTGTTTTTCATTCAAATTAGCAGGTGAAAAAAAAGTACTTTCAACAGATAATGATTCGATTGTTTTTTCAAAAATTTATTCAGAGGGATATAATTCATGGGCGGCCTATATTGCACTTGAAGGTTTATGCAAAAAAGCACCTAAGCGTTTAGCTGGTTCCGCAGGCGCACAGGTTGCAGTAGAATACATGGAACAGGTGATGAGAGATTGCCAATTTGATAAGGTCTGGTTACAACCGGTAATGGTTCCACATTGGGAAAGAGGACCACATGAAATTGGATATGTAATCGATATCAATGGTGGAAAAAAACACGAAGTAAATGTTGCCGCTCTTGGTGGATCAATTGGAACAGGAGAAAACGGATTAACCGCAGAAGTAATTGAAGTGACCAATTTTGATGAATTAGAAAAGCTAGGTAAAAAAAGTATTGAAGGAAAAATAGTTTTTTTTAACCACCGTTGGGACGATAAGAAAATCGCAACCTTTTCTGCCTATGGCGAAACTGTAGCGTATCGATGGCAGGGGCCAACTTCTGCAAAAAAATATGGAGCCGTAGGTTGCATCATTAGATCATGCACAAGTTCAATTGACACATTTCCGCATACTGGGGTAACACGAACGGATTCAATTGGAGCAACTATTCCATCTGTTGCAATTGCAACAAAAGATGCAGATTTTTTATCTCAGCTCTTGAAAAAATCAGAGAAGAGTGTAACTTTTTATTTAAACATGAAATGTAAATGGTTTGCTGATGTAAAATCATACAACGTTATTGGAGAAATTCGTGGAAGCGAACATCCCAACGAGATTATAGTTGTCGGTGGTCATTTAGATGCTTGGGAACTTGGTGAAGGCGCACACGACGATGGCACTGGTGTTACAGGATCTGTAGAAGCAATCCGCATTTTCAAAGCACTTGGCATTCGGCCAAAACACACTATTCGATGTGTCTGTTTTATGAATGAAGAAAATGGTGGAAGAGGCGGAAAAACTTATGCTGACTCAGCGTCATTAAAAAAAGAAAAACACATTGCAGCAATAGAATCGGATGCAGGAGGATTTACGCCTCGTGGTTTTGGTTTGGATATGAAACCTGATCAAAAAATAAAGGTTCAATCTTGGGAGAAATTATTTTTACCATACGGCGTACACGATTTCACACATGGAGGCGGTGGAGCTGATATTGGACCTTTAAAAGCTTTCGGAACGCCGTTGCTTGGTCTTGAACCAGATGGTTCGCGCTACTTCGATTATCACCATACAGAAGATGATGTTTTCAAGAATGTTAATCGAAGAGAATTGCAGGCAGGTGCAGCTTCGATGGCGGCGATGATTTATCTGATTGATAAATATGGCTTGTAGAATTTATTTTCGAATAACTTATCCAATTTTTTAAATTTAATTCTGTAATCATTGTAACTTTGTTGAGAATTTAATTTTTATACAATAATTACCTAAAAATAAATAAAATGGCAATTGAAATTACCGATGCAAATTTTGAGGAAATTGTAATGAAAGCTGACAAACCAGTAATTTTAGATTTCTGGGCTGAATGGTGTGGACCTTGTAGAATGGTTGGGCCAATTATAGAAGAAATTTCCAAAGACTATGAAGGAAGAGCTATAGTTGGAAAAATTGATGTGGATAGCAATCCAAATGTTTCCATGCAATTTGGAATTCGAAATATTCCTACCATACTCTATTTCAAAAATGGAGAAGTAGTTGACAAACAAGTTGGCGGTGTTGCAAAAGAAGTGCTTACAGCAAAACTGGATGCACAAATAGCGTAAATTTTTTTGAAAATTTAAAAAAGCAGATTAGAAATGGTCTGCTTTTTTTGTAGGGGAATGGATCATACAAGTTAACTTTGAATACTGAATTTGGGCATAATCACAGAATTTTCAATGTATAATTTTCAATGTACTGTGTTAAAGGAAAAATATTTTAAAAGTCTTTGCGTGAGGGATAGCAGTGGAAAGCCCACACGCAGGAGGACTTGCAACGAATAGCCCGACCTGTAGGGACACGCCGTAAAAATCTCAATACCCAAAACTAAATACTCAACACTAGAAATGCCAATAAACCGCCAGGAAATACAACAGTTCTCTCACCTCGAGCTCATAGCCCGACAGGTAGTAGAAGGTTTTATTACCGGTTTACACAAAAGTCCTTTTCACGGATTTTCAGTTGAGTTTGCGGAACATCGATTGTATAACTCAGGAGAATCAACTAAGCACATTGATTGGAAACTTTACGGACGAACAGATAAAATGTTTGTAAAACGTTACGAAGAAGAAACCAATTTACGTTGTCATTTAGTAATTGACCATTCCTCTTCCATGTATTTTCCATTGCCCGAAAAAGGAAAGAAAGAACCACTAAACAAAATTACATTTTCAGTTCAGTGTGCGGCTGCAATTGCAGAACTATTACGCATGCAGAGAGACGCAGTTGGATTAAGTGTTTTTGGAGAAGAAGTTGAAGTACACACACCTGCTAGAAGTAGTAATGTGCATCATAAGTTATTATTCAACGAACTTGAAAAATTACTAAGTATTCCCTCTGAAAATAAAAAAACAAAAACCTTCGCTGTAGAAGCTTTGCATCAGATTGCTGAAAGTATACATAACCGTTCGCTCGTAATTATTTTCAGTGACATGTTTGATTCCAGAACGGAGTCGGAAGAACTTTTTTCAGCTCTCCAACACCTGCGACATAATCGGCACGAAGTCATTCTTTTCCATGTTACCGACAAACAACATGAATTGGATTTTGAATATGAAAATCGGCCTTACACGTTTGTGGATATGGAGTCGGGTGAAGAGGTAAAAGTTCAACCCAATGAAATTAAAGACTCTTATATCAAAACCATCACCGAGTTTAAGCAAAATCTCAAATTACGCTGTGGCCAATACCGGATTGACTTTGTGGAAGCGGATATTAATGAGGGCTTTAAACAAGTACTTCTGCCCTACCTGCTAAAGCGAACAAGGATGCTTTAGCAATTAATTATTTTCATTTTCTTGAATATGGAACTTAAAACCCCATAACTTTGCCAAGATTTTAATTAAGCTAAATGTCAAACAATGGTAGTGTCCACAGCAAAGTTACCTCTGCAGGACTACTTATTACTCTAGGAATTATTTTCGGCGATATTGGTACATCTCCTTTGTATGTGCTAAAAGCCATCGTTGGTGATCAACCCATTGATATTGACACTGTTTTAGGTGGTGTTTCCTGTATTTTTTGGACCCTCACATTACAAACAACTATCAAGTATGTTATCCTCACTCTTCGCGCAGACAATAAAGGTGAAGGTGGAATTTTTGCACTGTATGCATTAGTAAAGAAAACAAAAGTAAAATGGCTCATGTACCCAGCACTTATTGGTGGAAGTGCTGTTTTAGCAGAAGGAATTATTACACCACCAATTTCCGTTTCTTCCGCTGTTGAAGGATTACACATGACGGAAATGTTCAGAAATATTGAAACTGTTCCGATCATTATTGCCATTATCGCAGGTTTATTTTTCCTTCAACAATTTGGAACAAATTTTCTCGGAAAGTTTTTTGGACCGGTAATGCTTATTTGGTTTTCCATGATTGGCGTTTTGGGATTATCGCAATTAGTTGGAATGCCTTCAGTTCTTGCTGCAGCAAATCCATATTACGCATACAAATTATTGGTCCTGCATCCGGGAGGATTCTGGTTATTGGGAGCAGTTTTCCTATGTACAACCGGAGCCGAAGCGCTATACTCTGATTTAGGACATTGCGGAAGAAAAAATATTCGCATCAGTTGGATCTTTGTAAAAACAATGTTGCTTCTCAATTATTTCGGTCAGTCTGCATATTTAATTACACTGAAAGGACAGTACCTAAATGACAACAACAACCCATTTTATTCAATCATGCCAGCTTGGTTTCTGCCAACCGGTATAGCTATAGCTACTGTAGCAACTATTGTGGCTAGTCAGGCACTTATCAGTGGTTCATTTACCCTCATTAATGAAGGTATGCGTTTGAATTTCTGGCCGAAAGTAAAAATCAAATTTCCTACTGCACTTCGTGGACAATTATATATTCCATCTGTCAATTGGTTGCTGATGATTGGATGTATCGGCGTTGTACTTTATTTTCGTGAATCAAAAAATATGGAAGCGGCATACGGCTTAACCATTATTTTAGGAATGGTGATGTCCTCACGATTGTTGTATTATTTTATGAGAATAAAACATTACAATAAATTTTACATTTATTTATTCAGTGTTGTTTTTCTAATAGTAGAAATAGCATTCCTTATTGCTAATATGAGCAAGTTTACACATGGTGGATGGTTGAGCTTAGGAATAGCAAGTGTTTTATTTACTGTTATGTATTGCTGGCAGATGGCAAGAAAAATCAGAAACCGTTACCTGGAATTTGTAAAACTCGATGATTATTTACCAACCTTAAATCACCTGAGCAGAGATCTATCCGTAACAAAATATGCCACACATTTGGTTTATTTAACCAGTGCTGATAATCATGATGAGATTGAAACGAAAATCATGTATTCCATTTTTCAAAAGCAACCAAAGCGTGCCGATATTTATTGGTTTGTTCATGTTGACTTGAAAGACGAACCCTATCGAATGGATTATGCAGTAAAAGAAATTATTAAGGATGATGTTTACAGAATAGACTTCAAATTAGGATTCCGTGTTGCTCCGCGCATTAATTTGTTGTTCAGAAAAGTTGTGGAAGACATGGTAAAAAACAAAGAAGTTGATATCACCAGTCGTTATGAATCCTTATCACGTCAGAATGTAATCGGCGATTTCCGTTTCGTTGTTATTGAAAAACATTTGTCGTACGATAACGAATTCCCATTCGGAGAAAAAATTGTTCTGGATATTTACGGCTTCCTGAAACATTTCAGTCAATCAGAAGAAAGTGCTTTCGGTTTGGATACAAGTTCAGTTGTAGTTGAAAAAGTTCCGATAGTAATTGCTCCAACAAGAGATATAAATTTAACTAGAATTTATAAGGATTAAAAAAACACATGAAAAAAGTTTTGATTTTTAGTTCTCTTGTATTTCTTTTCTGCACCTGCAGTACCGAACTTGATATGCTCGACAATTGGAAAGAAACTACAGTCGTTTACTGTTTGTTCGACCAATCGCAACCCAAGCAATATGTAAGAATAGAAAAGGCATTTTTAGGACCTGACAATGCACTTTCAATGGCTCAAAATTATGATTCCATTTATTACATCAATCAATTGGATGTTTGGATGCAGGAGATTGACCAAAATGGTGTTGTTGTTAATTATTTTCAATTGAGTCCTGATACAATACCCAATAAAGAACCGGGAATTTTTTACGCTCCAAACTATGTTCTTTATTCAATGAATACACCTGTAATAAATGCAACACATAGTTTCAAGCTTATCATCACAAATGTGAACACAGGGAATGTTGTAGATGCAACAACTACAATCATAAAAGATTTTAATATCACCAGGCCATCTGGTCCAACATTAAGTCTAATAAAAATTTCCCCTACCACAATGATAGACGTACAATGGGCTGGAACACCAAACGCTCGCATTTACCAAGTAAGCTGCAAATTTCACTATAAGGAGCGTGACTTAAGTAATAACATAACTTTTAAAGTTGCACCTGAATGGACTATTTCTAGTATTGAAACTGATTCTATTTCTGCAAATACAGCTCATGGTATTTCATTCGACCCAAATGCTTTTTACAAATACCTGGCAACCGTTTTATCAAATGACCCCAACGTGAGTGCTAGAGAATCTGATTACCTTGAATTTATTGTTTATGCCGGTGGTGAAGCACTTCAAACATTTATGGCAGTCAACAGTCCGTCAAATTCATTAGTGCAAGAAAGACCGCTTTATACAAACATCAACAATGGACTTGGTGTGTTTTCTTGCAGGTATCAAAAAGTCAAAACTAATTTAACGATCACTCCACAAACTGAAGACACACTTTCAAAAGGACAATATTCCTGTCACCTGCAGTTCCTCGATCGCAATGAAACGATTACTAATATCCTTGATCTTCCCCCTGGTTGTCAATAACTAATTAGCTCCTAATATGAAACGGCATTTTGAATAAAAGTGCCGTTTTGTCATTAATTATAGCTTAAATAATGAAATGATGACGCTTAAATCTGCCAATTGACCCTTGGCATACCAATTGACTTAGGGGGATAACTAAATATAATTAACAAATACTTTTATGGGTAAAATCATTGGAATCGACTTAGGAACAACTAACTCCTGTGTATCGGTAATGGAAGGCAACGAGCCCGTTGTTATTCCAAATTCAGAAGGGCATCGTACAACACCTTCTATAGTAGCATTCGTAGAGAACGGCGAAAGAAAAGTTGGAGAACCTGCAAAACGACAGGCAATTACTAATCCTACAAAAACGATTTATTCAATTAAGCGTTTTATGGGACATATTTTTGAAGAGATAAAGGATGAAGTTAGTCGCGTACCTTATAAAGTTGTAAAAGGTGATAACAACACACCACGAGTTCAGATAGACGATCGCAAATACTCACCACAGGAAATTTCTGCTATCATTCTTCAGAAAATGAAGAAAACTGCAGAAGATTATTTAGGTATGGAAGTGAGCGAAGCTGTTATTACAGTTCCTGCATATTTTAATGACGCGCAACGCCAGGCCACCAAAGAAGCGGGTGAAATTGCTGGATTAAAAGTTCGAAGAATCATTAATGAACCAACAGCTGCCGCATTAGCTTACGGTCTTGACAAAAAAAATCAGGAAATGAAAATTGTGGTGTTTGATTGTGGTGGTGGAACGCACGACGTTTCTGTTCTTGAATTAGGCGACGGCGTATTTGAAGTGAAATCAACAGACGGAGATACACACCTTGGTGGCGACGATTTTGATCAAAAAATTATTGATTGGTTAGTGGCTGAATTCAAATCAGAAAACGGACTTGACCTTTCAAAAGATCCGATGGCGTTACAACGCTTGAAAGAAGGTGCTGAAAAAGCGAAAATTGAACTTTCGAGTACGGCAACTACCGAAATTAACTTACCATACATCATGCCTGTCGATGGAATTCCAAAACATCTTGTGCGGACGCTAACACGTGCAAAATTTGAGCAATTGGTTGATGATTTAATAAAACGTACAATTGAGCCATGCAAAACTGCGCTTAAAAACTCCGGGTATTCTGTGAATGACATCAACGAAGTTATTTTAGTTGGTGGATCAACACGTATTCCAGCTATTGTTGATGCAGTACAGAAATTTTTTGGCAAAGCACCTTCCAAAGGTGTAAATCCAGATGAGGTTGTGGCTTTAGGAGCGGCAATTCAAGGCGGAGTTTTAACAGGCGAAGTAAAGGATGTGTTATTACTTGACGTAACACCTTTGTCAATGGGTATCGAAACATATGGTGGCGTATGCACAAAGCTGATAGAGGCAAATACAACCATTCCTACAAAAAAATCAGAAACATTTTCAACCGCTTCCGATAATCAACCATCTGTAGAAATTCATATCCTACAAGGAGAACGTCCGATGGCAAAAGATAACCGCACACTTGGTCGATTTGTTCTTGATGGAATTCCATCAGCTCCACGTGGTGTTCCACAAGTAGAGGTAACATTCGACGTTGATGCAAATGGTATTTTAAATGTAAGCGCAAAAGATAAGAATACTGGTAAATCACAAAATATTCGGATCGAAGCTTCTAGCGGATTGTCGAAAGATGAAATAGAAAAAATGAAACGTGAAGCTGAAATAAATGCAGAGTCAGATAAAAAATTAAAAGAAGAAGTGGAAAAAATAAATCAGGCTGATGGATTAATTTTTCAAACTGAAAAACAGCTAAAAGAATACGGAGATAAACTACCTGCCGACAAAAAAGCTCCTATTGAAGAAGCCCTTGCTGAATTGAAAAAAGCACATGCTGATAAAAACATCCCTGCTATTGACTCTGGACTGGAGAAATTACAGACTGTAGTACAAGGAATGTATGAAGCTATGAAAGGTGCAGAAGGTGCAAATCCATCTAATGAAGAAACACCAAATCCAGAACAAAAAGGCAAAGACGCAGAAGTAACTGATGTAGATTTTGAAGAGGTAAAGGAAGAGGAAAAGAAATAAATATAAATCTTAAACTAAAAAAAGGATGGAAAATTTTCATCCTTTTTTTATGAATTCTCGTAACTAATTATTGTCTGTCCATATTGTCGTGAGTCTGATTCATAATGTTCGAGTTCGAGGCTTGCGAAGTTTTGAAAATAAAGGAGTTTACTTTTGTAAATGACTGTTTTCAAAACAAGCATAACGAAGAAATGGGACATTATGGACAGACTCTAATTAGCGACAGCTAATCGTTGTACACCAATCTCAATTCCGTCCTGGTCTATTATCTTAAATAAATAAATTCCACTTTTAAGTGACGAAATATCAATAGATGCATTTTCAGAAATAATTTGTGTTGGAAGCACAATTCTTCCTGCAATATCAAAAACTGAAACAGTAAATTTCGCAGCCCAATTTTCTAATCCAGAAATATAAACTAAATCATGTGCAGGATTTGGAAATATGGAAATTGAAGTCATAGGACGTTGTTCAACAACTCCGCTTGCATCGTATTGATCAGCAAATACAGGGCGAATCATTAATGAACCGCTGAAGATGGATTGATTCCAATTTCCACTTGTATTATAATAAATTTTATCATGATGATCCGTATTGTAATCAAAACCAATATACAATCGATCGATGGCTTGTTGCACCCAACCTATGTAATAAGTTTGTCCTCCTGAAAGAACGACCGTTCCACTATCTATACCATAGGAAACAAAACGATTTGGAGTTTCAAAATTAAATTCGGGACTCTGGGTATCTTGAGAATATAGAATAGTTCCCGGCTCATTTCCTTGGTCGCTCCAAACAGTCAAACTAAAAGTTCGTTGTTGAAGATTTGTAATATCTTGCACGGGTAAAAAATACATTTGAATTGCTTTCAATGTATCGGTAATCCCAAGTGGCATTGTAAACTTATATGCTAATTGAGAATATTGGCCATACAAACCATAACCAACCTCTGCACTTCCATCATCATACGCATAATAATTATAAAATTTTTGAATGGTAGCACAGGTATCAAAAGTGGTCGCATTCTCCTTTAAAACATGCTTCATTACATAAGTTGTACTATCAGCATTCACTATCGTCTGATCGTAACTATAATTAATAGGAGGATGTGTTAATGGCGCACTATTCATATAACCTGCTGAAAAGTAAGTAGGACAAATATCTACTGCCCCAGTTAAATTTGGGTATGGTGTTGGGGCGAGAAGATTATTGGATTCATCAAAAACATAATACCAATAAGTAATATTTCTAGCAGTGATATCATTATTACGAATTTGAACATTGAAATTTGATGCCATCATAGAAGCTTTGTAATGCGTATGAGGAACGGACCAAAAATCAGTAAGACCTGAAGTTGGAGGATAAACAAATCCAACATCTAAACTGAGCGTATCATTGAAATTGCGATCATCTTTCAAAAAAACTTCGTCTAAGTGCCAATGGTCGTTACTCCCACATTGAGAAGCATAATTATGAAATCGGAAACGAAACCCTGAAGTAAAATAAACTGCGCTGTCTAATTTTATTAAACCCAAATGAAAATTAGTGTCGTTGATTGTAGGTGTATAACCCAAAACATACCAAACAGTTTTCCAAACCGTAGTAAACTGATCAGGATTCCAAGCTGGTATGTTAAAATCGAGTAAGAAAGAGTCCTGTGTGTTTGGAGCATATCCCCGCCCCTGCGATTCATACCAGAAACTCAAATAAACTGAATCAGCAACAGTGTATGAAGTTAAATCAATCGGACGCGACACAAGGTCATCAGCTGGTCCTGTGCTATTGACGGAAGCTAATTCTACATACGGCTGACCATTCCATTTTATTCCATCAAAAGTGCAGACACCAAGGTTGACAGGAGCAATTGCCCAAGTACGATTAATATAAACTCCAGATGGTTCCACTTGCGAAGGCGGATTCGTAAAAGCTAAATCCCACAAAGAAGTATCTGGTCTGTGTGAATCATAAGAAAAATTATCACGAAGTCCATTTGAGCTGAGCACAATAGTATCAAATGGAAAGGAAGATGCAGTTCGTGAATTTGATAATTTATTTGCATCAGCCATTTGATTGGGGTTCGAAGTTAATGGCACTAAATTTTCTATTGATTGTCCTGCTACCTTTGGAATAAGAGTAGCATTGAAAATTAAAATCAAAAGAAAATAAAAAATACGCTTCATTATTTATAATGGATTTTGAATTGAATCACTAGTATTTATTTTCGAGAGGTCATTGGTAACATGCAAATCAATAACAGAACCAATAACTAATCGACGATCTCTTCCAAACTTAGGTTCCTGTTGGTAAACAATGGCACTCAAAGTATCTTTAATTCCTGCATCAGCTACTACCATCCATTCTAAGCCAAGATCCATCAGCTTACCGCGTGCTGCACGAAAATTTAAACCAACCAATTGTGGAACAAGACATCCTTGTGTACTTGCGTTTAAACCCTTTCCAAACAAAAGCGTTATCGTCTGACCTTTCGCAATTAATGTACCTGGTGCAATGCGTTTATTATTATACAGCTGTGTTATAATACAACCATCACATGGACCATCAACAGCTTTCCCAAAGCCAAGTAATCCATAGCTTTCGCAAATAGCCAATGCTTGCCGTAACGAAAGGTCCTCTAACTTTGGCATATTTATCATTGGGGGACGAATTGAAGTAACATATAAATATATTTTTCTTCCTTTTTTAACTTTATCACCTGGTTCAGGATCTTGCTTTATAACAACTCCCCTTTCCAATTTCGGATTCCATATTGAATCAATAATTTCAAAACCTAATCCCTTATTTTCAACAAATGACGCAAGTTGCCTTACTTTTAAATTCTTAAAATCGGGCACATCAACACTTTGATTATGAGTTGTATAAGATGCCATTGAAATAAAAATAATCCACAGTAGGAGAGGAATTGACACAATAGCAATGCCGAAATTGATTAGAAAAATTCGACTCTTCAAAAAAGCGGAAATGTTTTTCATTCTACTAATCATACAGATTGCTTAATTTGATTACGCTTACGTTCAAATGAAAAATCAAGAATACGATCAATAAAATCATAAGGTTTGTAAGCATTAATTGCGGCTTGGTGAAATATACAAGTTGCAGGCGTCATACCAGGCAACGAGTTTACTTCAATAAATATTATTTCAATTTTTTGCGGAGTATAAACACGGACAAAAGCATCTATTCTTGCATAACCCTGAATATTTAGAAGACGCGCGGCGGCACTAAAAGTTGCTTTAACCTGATCCGAAATTTGTTGTCGATGCTGAGGATCTAAGGCATACCTCGCTGGAGTTATATTCTGACCTTGTCCAGCCAAAAACTTTTCTTCTAAAGAAAGTACCTCTCCTTCCGACAGGGCTTCAGAAGCTTCGAAAACTTCATAATCTATTTCTCCTTTAGCATTATATTTAGTTAGCAAGCCACCTGTTATTTCCAAAAAATGATTTGCGGTCTTCTTACTTATTAATTCTTCAATTAAAAATACTTTTTTACGAGGAAACTCTTCCTTTGCTTTTATTTTTAAAACCGCTGCTAGTTCAGGATCAAAATCTTCCGTCTTCCGAAAAATTAATTTAGCAAAAGTTTCTAATTCCAATTTAGTTTTAATCCTTCGCACTGCTGAACTACAACCATCATCAACAGGTTTAGCAATAAAAGGCCACTTTATATTTTCGTCAATTAACTTTAATGTTTTTTCGCGATTACTGTTCCAATCTTCCTCACTTATAAGTAAATGTGATGCCGTTAGCAATCCATTCGCCAGGAGTAACTCGTTGGTTCTAAATTTATCAATTGTAATTTCAGAACTTGCCTTTCCTGATCCATTGTATGGAATACCAAACGCATCTAATTTTTCCTGCACAGCACCATCTTCACCAGGCCGACCATGAAGTCCTAGGAAAACTGCATCTGACAGTTGCGCCAATTCTTCATAATTAATCTTGCGTGGTGCTGCTAGCGAATCGGGAGTTGAATACGTTTGCGTAATGGACGTACAGGAATCAATAATTCGCTGTACAACTGGATGAACTTTCCAATTATTAATTTTATCTTTTATGTCATCAGCATTATCTTTTAATAAAACGTTGACTGGAATAATAAATAATTGATGGTCTAAATTATTGCCCGATAAAAAAACTGGAAACGGGGCATACTTCGTAGATGAGGAAAGTTTTTCATAAATATTCCTTCCACTTTCAACGGAAATATGTCGTTCAGAAGAATAGCCGCCAAGAATTACAGCAACTCTCAATTTCTTCTCACTTTTTGATTTGGATTTTCGCATTGCGTCATCCAATTTCATCAACAAATGATCATATTTTTTTGCATTCTTATCAGCCCGAATACGTGCTCGCAAAGAAGTTCGAAGAATAAAGGTTAGAAATTGCGAAGGATTTAAGCCAATCTCAGCTGCTTGGTGAAAAAAGAAAGAAGAGGGCATCATCCCAGAAGTCGTATTAGGATCGTTGAGGTAAATGACTCCATTTGCAGCAATAAATCCATCTATGCGCGCATACACATCAAAACTCAGTTCTGAAAAAAGTCTTTCACATTCTTTTCTTATTTTTTCAATTTGATCTTCCGGTAGTTCAATAGGTGTTATTTTACGAGCGAGACCTGGTAAATATTTTGAACGATAATCAAAAAGTTCTTTCCCCTTACGAATTTCAGTTGGAGGAAGTGCAACTGCTCTTTCTTCCTCATCTTCTATTACAATACATGAAAATTCTTTGCCTTCAATAAATCCTTCCAATAAAACCTCGGCCTCTGAATCAAGAGATTCAAAAAATAAAGATGAATTATATTTTGAGAAATGAGCTGTTGTTTTAACCAGCAAAACATCAGGATGAAAAATGATTTCTTTTTCATCATTCATATGAATGACAACAGGCATTCCAATACCCTCTCGAATATCTGTAAGCAATCGAATGGTTTCAATTTGCGCTATCTTATCCTGAATTTTCCATTCTTCAGCAGAAATGGTACGCGTAAAAAAACTTTTGTTTAATGCTTCGGTAAACGCATTAACATTTTCATTTTGTAAAATAGTTATACCAATAGAAGAACCTTGAGTAGCAGATTTTACAACAAGTGGAAATCCAATTTCTTTTACCGCTTTTTCATAAATAGTATTTGAATTTTGCCCAAACCAATCTTTTCTTTTTACTGCGAAAAAATTAGGAGTAGCAAAGCCGGCCTTCGCCATCAATTTCTTCTGAAGTACTTTATCAATTCCTATTATAGAAGGAAGAATACCACTACCTGAGTAAGGAATCCCCCAATATTCTAACATTCCCTGAATGCGCCCGTCTTCACCATAAGGACCGTGCAAACACAAAAAAGCAAAATCAATTATTTTTTTTAATTCAACCTCCCCTACCCGCTGGCCCAATCGCAAGGCCATTTCCTCCTGAGTAGCTAAGCTAGGATTAAGAGACTCTGCATAAACCTGAAAATCTCCTACAGAAGTGGGAACCATGTCAAGGGGTGGATAAAAATCGCGAATACTTCCCTTGTAAACATATTCCCAATTTAAAAGAATAAATTTTCCAAAACTATCCACAAAAATTGGAATAGGTTCGAAGAGCTCCTTGTCGAGATTATCATAGACAGTTCTACCACCGGCGAAAGAAATTTCACGTTCTTTTGAAACGCCTCCGAATAGAATACCAACCCTTATTTTCATAGGTGAAACAAAGATAAGATTTTGAACTCAAGAGAACCATCTAAAACAAATAGGTTTTCACAGCAGAATGTTAAAAACTACTTTCTATACAGCGGTTTTGAATAAAGCAACAAAAGGAGGTCTAAAAAACACGGTTTATCCCTTCAAAGAAAGGAATTTAGCAAAATTCTGTAAAGCCATTGATCTGTGGCTCACCTTATTTTTCTCATCAAAAGTCATATCAGCAAATGATTTAGAAAATCCATCTGGCATAAAAATTGGATCGTAACCAAAGCCATTTTCACCAACCTTTTCTTCTGCTATTTTTCCTGTAACAGTACCCTCAAAAAGATATTCACCTTTTCCGTCACAAAAAGCAATTACAGTACGAAAACACGCTTTCCTATTAACAGTATTAACTAATTCAGCAAGCACTTTATCTATGTTAGCATTTGCATTTTTTGCCTCACCTGCATAGCGAGCCGACAATACGCCTGGGCGTCCATTCAAAGCTTGTATCTCCAACCCTGTATCGTCGGCAAAGCAAGGTTGACCTGTCTTCTCATATACAAATCGTGCTTTTTGAAGCGCATTTGCCTCCAAAGTATCGCCATCCTCCCTCAATTCAAAAGTAAAAATAGTTTCATCTAAACCTTTCACCAAAATGGTCTCAGGTACTAAAGCATTAATTTCTTTAATTTTATTTTTATTTTGTGATGCAAAAATAATTTCCATAGCGCTAAAGTACATATTCCATAAAATCTACAAAATTCTTATCTTGTGACGTTCTTAATAAAAACGGAACGAAAATGAGCGAAAATATAATTTTAGTTACAGGTGGTGCGGGTTATATTGGTTCCCATACAATAGTTGCGCTAACTAAATTGTCAGGATTTAAAATTATATCCGTTGACAACTACTCGA
Organism: Flavobacteriales bacterium; assembly: GCA_002737665.1. GTDB lineage: Bacteria > Bacteroidota > Bacteroidia > Palsa-965 > Palsa-965. Next base: position 30,459 of record NSIF01000019.1, read on the forward strand.
ACTCATCACCAGAAACGTACAAAAGAATCAAAGAAATTACAGGAATAACTATCGAGCATATCGAAGCTGACCTCTCCAATAAAAATGAAGTTGAAGAGGTATTTAAAAAATTCAAAGGCATTACAGGGATCATTCATTTTGCTGCATTTAAATCCGTGCCTGAATCAGTAGCTAAACCATTAATGTATTATCATAACAATATCAATTCTCTATTGCATTTATTAGAGATTGGCGAAAAAAATGGGGTTCAAAATTTTATTTTTTCATCTTCTTGTTCAGTTTATGGAAATATTAAAGAACTTCCTGTAAACGAAGAAACAAGCATTGGTAAAGTGGAATCTCCTTACGCATTTACGAAAGTAGTAGGTGAAAAAATACTAGAAGACGCACTGCTAGGATCCTCAACAATGAAAGGAATCGTGTTAAGGTATTTTAATCCGGTAGGTGCCCACGAAACAGGAAAGCTTGGTGAACTTCCAAACCAACGTCCCAATAATTTAGTACCTGTAATTACACAAACTGGAATTGGAAAAATTCCAAAAATGGAGATTTTCGGCAATGATTATCCTACGCGCGATGGAACGTGTATTCGGGATTACATTCATGTTTGTGATATTGCAGAAGCGCATGTAAAAGCACTGAATTTATTAATCAATAACGAGCAACAGCAAGTATTTGATTTATTTAATTTAGGCAGTGGCAAAGGTGTTACAGTGTTAGAAGCAATCAATGCTTTTGAAAAAATATCCAATCAAAAATTAAATTTTGAAATTATAGATCGACGTGCAGGTGATGTGGAATCCATTTACGCTGACAATACAAAAGCAGCAAAAATCCTTGGCTGGAAACCTAAACGATCATTGGACGAAATGATGGAGTCGGCTTGGAAATGGGAATTATATTTAAAGAACATTTCACAATAAAAAATACAAAAAGAAAAAATATTTAATTCAAGTATTAGCTACAAATGATGGTATTTTTCTCCTTTAATTATTGAAAAAGCTCGATATAATTGCTCCGCTAAAATTACCCTAACCATTTGGTGAGAAAAAGTCATCTGAGAAAGCGAAATTTTATCGTTTGCTCGTTGGTAAACCATCTCAGAAAACCCAAATGGACCTCCAACCAAAAACACGATTCTTTTGTACCCTGCAACTTGTTGCTTTTCTATCCATGTAGAAAATTCCACCGAGGAAAACTCCTTCCCTTTTTCATCCAATAAAATAAGTCGATCGGTAGGTGCAATTTTAGCCAATTGTAATTCGCCTTCAGCACGATTTTGTGCTACAGTATCTAATTTACTATGCTGTTTGGGGGCTGGGATTTCAATCACTTCAAGTGTACAATAATGCTCGAGTCGTTTCAGGTATTGCAAAAATCCGAGCTTTACCCAGCCATCCTCCGTTTTTGCAGTTAGCAGAATAGTTATTTTCATTAGCAATTAATATATTAGTGAAGTTAAAAAAAAACATTAAATTTGACATCAAAGTGGAGCAACGAAAATAACCGATATTTTGGCTCGATAGTTGTATTTAAATTGTAATTATCAATAAAATGAAAACACTTCTTGCCTTTCTACTTTTTATTTCACCCTTAGCAGCCACAGCGGATATTATTGATGATATTGCAACTGCTATACGAAAGGGAAATTCTAAAGAAATTTCTAAATTTCTTGCCGAAAATATTGATATAAAAGTATTGGATAAAGAAAGTATTTACAGCCGAGCTCAAGCAGAATTAATACTAAAGGACTTTTTCGCCAAACACCAAGTTCAGGAATTCACTGTCATTCGTAAAAGTCAAACAAAAAACGAAGCGCAATTCGCAATAGGAACTTTAAAAACCTCAACAGGCAACTATCGAGTTCATTACCTTTTGAAAATGTCAACAGGAACAAATACGGTGACACAATTCCGTATTGAAAATAACGATGAGTAATTCCACAACTTATACAGATTTTGTTGCCGATCTTCCGTTAATTCATTCATTCATTAAAGCAGCACTAGCTGAAGATGTACAAGAAGGAGATCATACTTCAATTGCCACAATTCCTGAATCTAAAATCGACAATGCAAAATTGTTAATTAAAGATAACGGCATTTTAGCTGGAGTAGAATTGGCGAAACTTATTTTTCTTCAGGTTGATCCGAAAATAAAAATACATGTTTTTATCGCTGATGGTGCATTAATCAAAAAAGGAGATGTTGCCTTTTCGGTACAAGGTCCTGCACGCTCCATACTGAAGGCAGAGCGCCTAGTGTTAAATTGTATGCAACGAATGAGTGGGATTGCAACTCAGACATTTGAATTAGTAAAATTACTAGACGGATTAAAAACAAAAGTTATTGATACTCGCAAAAACACTCCCGGATTTCGTTACTTTGAAAAATGGGCCGTGCGCATTGGCGGTGGAATAAACCATCGATTTGGCTTGTACGATATGATTTTAATTAAAGATAATCATGTTGATTATGCAGGTGGAATTAAAAATGCAATTCTATCAGCAAAAAAATATTTGGAAGAAAATAAACTAGCCCTTTCCACAGAAATTGAAGTTCGTAATTTTAAGGAGTTAGATGAAGTACTTACGCTGGGGGGAGTTAATAGAATTATGCTAGATAATTTCACAACAGAAGACTTGCAAATAGCTATTGCTAAGATTGCTAACCGATTTGAGACAGAAGCATCTGGAGGCATTAGCGCAGCTAGTATTCGATCGTATGCACAAACCGGTGTGGATTTTATTTCAGTTGGGGCAATTACTCACAGTGTTCGTAGTTTAGATTTAAGTTTAAAAGCGGGTTAATAATAATTTTATCGTTTTTAAAATATCAATTCGGTTATTCATTACAATCATTAATTTGCTACAGTGAATGATAAAAAGATTTTTTAAAATATTAAGGGAGTCCTTCTTGGGACGTACAATCAGTACACTAACCAAAAGACTTAAACCATGGGGCTTTGAGGGTATCTCAATTTACGAAGTAGGTGTCTTTTTCTCAAGAGGATTACGTCGCGGCGGACTCAATCAAAGAGCGTCGTCTATGGCCTATAATTTTTTTGTTGCCTTGTTTCC
>NSIF01000002.1 GCA_002737665.1 Flavobacteriales bacterium
CAAAAAGGCAAATGGGATTTACCGCCTGGTTTTGAACATGGATCGAATTCACGTTTTGAAAGAAAAATAGGGTTAGAATGTATGAGTTGCCACAACGCTATGCCTGAATTGGTAGCAGGATCTGAAAATAAATTCACAGAAATTCCAAATGGTATTTCTTGTGAACGCTGCCATGGGCCTGGTTCATTACATGTTGCACAAAAAGAAGCGGGTAATATAATTGACACAGCCAAGTACATTGATTATAGCATAGTAAACCCAGGTAAACTTTCAGCAGATTTACAATTTGATGTATGTCAACGATGCCATTTACAAGGGAATAGTGTGCTGATGCCCTCGAAATCATTTGTTGACTTTCGACCAGGAATGAAATTGGAAGATTACATGAATGTTTTCATGCCTAAATATAAAGGTGCCGAAAATCAGTTCATCATGGCTTCGCACGCTGAACGTTTGAAAATGTCACAATGTTTTTTAGTTAGTGCTGAAAAAGTTTCTAAAAATAGGAAGCCCAACATCAAACCTTACAAAGATGCTTTAACATGCGTAACGTGTCACAATCCACACGTTTCGGTAAAAGAAACCAATTCTAATAACTTTAATAATGCTTGTACAAATTGTCATGGAACTGAAAAAAGCAAACTAAACAAATGCAGTGATACACCTCAACATTTAACAGCAGCCAAAAATAATTGTGTTGCCTGCCACATGCCCAATTCAGGTTCCATCGACATACCACATGTGACCGTCCATGATCATTATATTCGTAAGAAAAAAATAAATACAGGTGAAGAGCTTGCTAGCGTTAAAAAATTTATGGGGCTTTATTGCGTGAACAAAAAAAATCCAGCTCCTACTATAATAGCGAAGGCCTATTTGCAACAATTTGAAAAATTTGAACATGATCCACAATTTTTAGATTCAGCAAAAAAATATTTGCCAGAAAATACCACAAAACTCGTTAGGGCAAATTTTTGTGACCTTATACATTATTATTTTCTAAAGAATAATTGGGGGGGCATAAGGAATACAACAGAACGAACTGAACTCAGTTTTGTGTTTGACAGTATATTAATTCATCCTAGTATTGACAATGGGAATGCATGGACCGCTTATCGAATTGGAGAAGCTTATTTTACATTAGGAGATGCATTGAATGCTGAAAAATTTTACAAAAAGGCAGTTGATTTGGCTCCATTTTACCCAGCATTCAGAAGTAAATATGCATTAACTCTAGCTACGCAAAAAAAGAAGTTTGAAGCACGAACACAATACCAAATGGTTTTGAATCAAGATCCAGAGTTTGTGTCTGCCTTAACAAATCTGGGTTATTTATGGCTAGAGGAAAAAAACGAAATAAAAGCTAAATTATATTACAATAAAGCATTATCATTGAATCCTGATGATGAGCAAGCGTTAATGAATATGGCTGGATTGCATATTTACAGAAAAGAATACATGGAAGCTTTAAAATACATTGAACGCACTTTAAAAGTTAACAGTAAAAACAAGCAAGCACAACAACTAAAATTACAACTAACATATTAAAATAATATTCAAAATTGAAAAAGACAATCCGCATTTTTCTAATTGTTGCAATCTTATTTGGTATAGGAGGTGGATATTATTTTTGGAAAATTTATTACCGTCCAAATATTCACACTAAAAGTCAGCACTCAGAATTTATTTATATCTCTACAGGCACCACCATGCCCGAATTGATAATGCAATTACAAGCCATGAAATTAATAGAAGATACATCCTCCTTTAACATCATTGCAAACTTGAAAAATTTCAGTATACCTAAAGCTGGGAAATATCGGATTAAAGATAAAATGACTAACCGAGATTTGATTAATATGCTTCGATCAGGGAATCAAGAACCAATACAATTTTCATTTAATAACATTCGAACAAAAGCACAACTTGCAAGCAGAGTGGGTGGAAAATTTGAGGCCGATTCTGCACAATTTTTAATGTTATTGAACAATTCCGAATTTTTAGCAAAATATGGCCTAACAACAGAAAATATAATGAGTTTGTTTATTCCAAATACCTACACTATGTTTTGGAATACAAGTGAAGAACAATTTTTTGATAGAATGAAAATCGAATACAATACATTCTGGAATGGAAAAAGGAAAGCCAAAGCCAAGGAGATACAATTGACACAATCTGAAGTCACAATCTTGGCATCCATTGTTGAAGAGGAGCAACAGCGTTTTGTAGATGAACGCCCAACAATAGCTGGCCTATACATCAACCGTATTCGCAAAGGAATGAAATTAGAAGCAGATCCGACACTGAAATTTGCAATCGGTAATTTCAAAATAGCAAGATTATTAAATGTCGATAAACAAATAAAATCACCTTACAACACCTATTTATATGCAGGGCTACCGCCCGGCCCAATTAGAATACCAGAAATTGCAAGTATTGACGCGGTATTAAATTACAAAAAAAGTAATTATATATTTATGTGTGGAAATTTTGGCACAGGTCGAAATAATTTTACTTCAGATTACAATGAACATTTGCGAAATGCAAGGGCTTACCAAAATGCATTAGACAAGGCATCTATAAAAAGGTAAGTATTCGACATTTAACATATAGAAAATAAAAATAAACGATACCAAATTAGTAATTTTACAAACCAATGAAATCGTTTAACATTCCTGAATTTTACCGCAGCCCTATTATTTCAAGAATCAAAATGATTCGGAAAATTAAGGATCCTAAGAAACAGGATTTTTCACCTACCGTTTTAGATTTCGGTCCCGTTGTTATTTATATTGCTAGGCATTTCGGATTTTGTTTTGGCGTAGAAAATGCAGTAGAGATTTCCTTTCGGGCTTTAGAGGAAAATCCTGGTAAAAGAATATTTCTTTTAAGCCAAATGATTCATAATCCTGAAGTAAATAATGATTTAGTTAGTCGTGGTGTCCAATTTCTAATGGAACCTAATGGAAAAGAAATTTACCCATTAGAAAAATTAGAAAAAGATGACATTGTTATTATTCCAGCATTTGGAACAACCCTTGAAATTGAAAACAGATTAAGCGAGTTGGGAATTAAATCACAGCAATACAATACAACCTGCCCATTTGTAGAACGGGTGTGGAATAAATCGGGGCAATTAGGAGCGAAAGATTACACAATTGTAGTGCATGGAAAACCATCGCACGAGGAAACTAAAGCGACCTTTTCTCATGCCAAACAGTATGGTACAGTTATCGTTTTAAAGGACATGGAGGAAGCCAAATTACTTGGCGAGTATATGCTTGGTCAGCTCGACCGAGAAAAATTTGATGAATTATTTAAAGGTAGGACTTCAGAAAATTTTAATCCTGAAAAACAATTAGATCGAATTGGTGTAATAAACCAAACAACAATGCTTGCCAGTGAAACACAAGCTATTTCAGATTACCTAAAAAAAATACTGAAAGAGAAATTTGGCGAGAACGAAATTAAAAATCACTTTGCAGATACACGCGATACGTTGTGCTATGCCACAAACGAAAACCAAGAGGCCACATTTGGTTTATTAAAAATACCTGCAGACCTTGCCTTAGTAGTTGGTGGATATAACAGTTCGAATACAACACACATTGCAGAACTATGTGCTCAGAAATTACCTACCTATTTTATTAAAGACGAATCAGAAATAATCTCTGCATCTACCACGAGGCATTTTGATTTAGAAACAGAAAAAATAGTTGAAACTTCCAACTGGATGTCAACTAAAAAACCAATGCATATCATATTAACTAGTGGAGCAAGTTGCCCTGATAGTGTCGTTGACCGTGTACTGTATAAAATAGTAGGTATGTTTGAGAATTGTTTGGACGTAGAAAACGTGATTCGTGCAGAGGAAAAAAGACAATAGCTTTCCTAATTAGCAAAAATTGTAAATTTTAATTTACCACTTCTTCTTCCCAAATTTTTTCTTTCTGTCAGCTTGTGTTGGAGCTTCATTCATCAGATTCTTCCAATCGCCACCTTCTGGCTTGTCAGGTTTACCAAATCCCTTTCCAACATTTTCAGTAGGTGGAGTAGATCGACGTGAAGGTTTATCACCAAAAGACTTTTTCTCATATGGTTTACGATCGCTTGAAGATGAACTATCACCAAAAGATTTTCTTTCGTAAGGTTTGCGCTCTCCAGATGATGAACTATCACCAAAAGATTTTCTTTCGTATGGTTTGCGCTCTCCAGATGATGAACTATCACCAAAAGATTTTCTTTCGTATGGTTTGCGGTCACCAGATGATGAACTATCACCAAAAGATTTTCTTTCGTATGGTTTGCGGTCACCAGATGATGAACTTCCACCAAAAGACTTTCTTTCGTATGGTTTGCGATCACCAAATGATTTACGTTCTCCTCCAAAACTTCTTTCTTCGCCACTTCCAAATGAATGTGATCCACCAGCCCCACTTTCATTTTCGGCCTGATTGACACGCACTGGTCTACCACGATTAGTGAACCCTTTAAATGAATTCATTACTTCAGTTGGCTCAAGACCTATAATTTGAACAAAAGAAAAATTATGTTTTAAATCAATTTTTCCAATATGTGTACGATCTGTATTCAATTGATCACAAAGAATACGAAGTAATTGACCAGGATCTACATTGTCCATTCTTCCTATACTTACAAAATAGGTGTGCTTATCACCTGTTGCTTCAGCGTAATCACGTTCCGGACGTTCTGAACGTTCACGTGGCTTATTTGAAACATTTAAATCTGGCGATCGAGAATAATCTGCAAATAGTTTAGCAAGATTTAATGCCATAAATTTTTCAAGCATCTCCTCACTTGTCATCTCACCCATTGCTTCCTTCAACACACCTAAATATTCTGCTGGAACAACATTTGCTGTTTCAGTGTTTTTTAATTTGGTAGCAAATGAAAGAAGTTGGTTTTTCAAAACATCAACACCTGCTGGAACTGGTAAATAAATTAATTTTTTCTGAGTCAGTCGCTCTATCACTCTTAATTTTCCTGTTTCCTTTGCATGCATGAATAAAATAGAAATTCCATTTTTTCCTGCGCGTCCTGTACGACCACTTCTATGTGTATAAGCTTCTGGTTCGTCGGGTGCTTGATAATGTAAAACGTGCGTAACATCATCCACATCAATTCCACGAGCAGCCACATCAGTTGCAACTAGCATTTGGATTTGTTTAGTACGAAAACGCTTCATAACTAAGTCGCGTTGTTGCTGTGAAAGATCGCCATGAATTGCATTGGCCATATAACCATCGCGAATCAAATGATCTGAAACTTCCTGTGTTTCCAATTTAGTTCTACAAAAAATAATTCCGTAAATATCAGGATGTGCATCAACAATTCTTCGAAGAGCAGGATAACGATCGCGAGCTTGAACAACGCAATAAAAATGATCAATTTTACTTTCACCTTCAGCAGTTCCCTTAATGCTTAGCGTAATAGGATCTTTCATGTAACTTCTCGAAATACGTGCAACACCATCTGGCATTGTTGCTGAAAAAAGCCATGTCTTTTTTTCTTTTGGAGTTTCTGCAAGAATGGTATCAATCGCTTCACGAAAGCCCATGTTCAACATTTCATCCGCTTCATCTAAAACTACCGTTTGCACTTCTCCTAATTTCAAAGCGCCACGTTCAATCATATCGTTTAATCGACCAGGAGTTCCAACAATTACTTGAATTCCACGACGGAGTTCTCTTATTTGTAAACTAATGCTTGAACCACCATAGACAGGTAATATATTCACACCACGTAAATGTTTTGCATATGTTTTTAAATCTTCGGAAATCTGAATGCAAAGTTCACGAGTTGGGCATAATACCAAAGCTTGTGGAAATTTCAAATCCGGATTAATAAAATGTAAAAGTGGTAATCCAAAGGCAGCTGTTTTACCAGTTCCGGTTCTTGCTAAACCAACCAGATCACGAGGATTTTGTATCAGTTCAGGAATCGCTTGTTCTTGAATAGGGGTAGGTTGAATAAAACCTAGTTCGGCTACTGCTTGTGCCAATTCGGGCTTTAAGCCCAACTCAGAAAATGTTGTCATTCAGGTGATTATTACTATTTAGGGCCTGCCTGCCGTAGCAAAGGCATTTAATTTTGGCTCCTAACACTAGTAACTCTAGGGTCTTATTTCGGCGGAGCAGGTGCAAAGGTACTGCTAAAAACCTTTCGAAAGCTAGTAGACTACAAATATCTTTTAAAGTCTATAAAATAATGAATAGAATTTGTTAGTGATTTAAAAAAATGAGACGATGTTTTAAAATTAGGAAAGCAATATAAAAAATGGGAATAAAAATATATATTCGAAAATTCAAAAAAGTTTTACAAAAAACTAAAATGAAACAAGAACACTAATAATATTTATTACAAATTAAATAATTCTGGACATAATCTGTAATTCCATTTTCCAATGAATAAAATTCATTCGTATAACCAACACTTTTTAACTTGGTCATATTGGCTTCTGTAAAATATTGGTATTTATCTCTTATATCAATTGGTGTATCAACAAAAGAAATAGCTGATGGCTTTGCTAATGCTTTAAATGTACTCTTTGCAAGATCAAGGAAACTTCTACATTTACCTGTACCCAAATTATATAAACCAGACTTAGGTAATTTTTTATAAAGAAAAAGACAAACCTCAATAACATCTTTCACATAAATAAAATCACGCAATTGTTCTCCGTCTTTAAATTCTGACTTGTGGGAACGAAATAATTTCATTTCAGCATTCTCATTTATTTGCTTAACAGCATGGAATATTACTGAAGCCATTCTGCCTTTGTGAAATTCATTCGGTCCATAAACATTAAAAAATTTCAGTCCATACCAAAATGGAGGTGCTTCATTTTGCAACAAAACCCATTTATCAAAATCGTTTTTCGAATTCCCATAAGGATTCAGTGGCACTAACTTGGAAACGAGTGAATGTTCATCCTCATATCCAAATTCACCTAATCCATACGTAGCAGCGGAAGAAGCATAAACAAGTGGTATTGAATGTTTGATACATGTATTCCAAACAGCTTTCGAATAATTAAGATTTAATTTATTGAAAATTTCAATGTCAAATTCTGTTGTGTCTGTCCGGGCTCCAATGTGAAAAACCACCTTAACATCTTTACCATACTGTTCTAACCAACTGACAAAATCATCACGATGAATTCGACTGCTATATTTTTTGTTCTTCAAATTCAGATTCTTAATTTCATCTGAAAAATCATCAACAAGAATTAAACTAGTACAACCAGCAGCATTTAAACGACTAACGAGGCAAGAACCAATAAAACCAGCTGCACCAGTAACGACAATCATTTGAAATTAGATTAAATAAAACGATAGTAGGTATCTAAATTAAGAAAATTTCTTTTTCGGCCAACCTAAAAAATTAAAAGTAATAATTGGCACAATAAAAATCAATACTGTAAAGACTGATATAAATAAATCAAATGACGGGGAATCCATAAATTCTGTCGCAGGTGTATTGGGATTAAAATGAGTCCAAAGTGAAACCGATAATTTCAATCCCAAAATAAAAATAATTACAAACGCAGCTGGTTCAAGGAAAAAATATTTTTCCATCAGTTTAATAAATCGTTGTGCAACAAACCGCATGGCCAAAATACCTATAAAAACACCAATACAAATGAGTAAAATATTAGGAGTAAAAGCAACCGCAGCAAAAACATTATCTACAGAAAAAGCAAGATCCATTATTTCTACAAGTAAAATAGTTGACCATAATGGTCCTAACAAGCCAAGCGTATTTTTGTAAAACCAACTTTTATCTTTAACCTGCAAATCATCTCCTTTCTTCTTCTTGGCATGATCCACAAAATAGCGTACACTCAGAAAAAGTAAGTAAAAGCCGCCTGCTACTTTAAGCCACCATATTTTAATTAAAAAAGATGCAAAAAACAAACACAGGCCACGAAAAAAGTAAGCACCAAAAATTCCATATTTTAACGCTTTTTTACGTTGTTCCGCAGGAAGATGCATCACCATTGTTGCAAGCACAGCCGCATTGTCAATAGAAAGCAAACTCTCTATAACAACAAGATTCAAAACAATTAATAACGATTTCATCGGAAAGTCGATTATTTCCCGAAGCAATTCTAAAAGCACTTCCATTTATTTCTACTGTTTTTTAATATAATTATACTAATCTAAAAATATTTTAATATCAGAAGGAGGAATAAGTCCAATCTCCTTTGCTTTTTTAATTAACATAAGTACCGCTCTCCTACCCTCTTTTCCAAGTTCTAATGAAAAGTCATTCACATAAAGGTCGATGTGTCTATACATTACTTCTTCACTCATTGCTTGTGCGTGTGCACTAACATATGGTAAACTAACTTTTCTGTTTGCAAACGCAAACGCTATACTTTTATTAATAATTCTGTTCACTTTATTTTTAATTTCATCAGGTAAAGAACGCTTGGCTACAATTCCACCAAGTGGAATAGGCAATTTAGTAGTCGTTTCCCAAAATTCTCCAAGGTCTATGATTTTCTTCAACCCTTTAGCCTCATAAGTAAATCTATTTTCATGGATAATTAAACCGGTATCAAATTTTTCTTGAAGGACAGCCTCCTCAATTTCAGAAAAAATAAGTTCCGTTTTATCCTCCACATTCGGAAAGGCCAAGCCCAATAAAAAATTAGCAGTTGTAAATTGTCCTGGAATTGCAACATTTAAATCACCTTCAGCAAACTCTTTTTTAGTTATTTCTTTCTTAGCAATTAACAAGGGTCCGCAATTTGTGCCCAAAGCACTTCCAGCATCCAACAAAACATAATTTGAGAGACAATAAACAAATGCATGGTAACTCACTTTTGAAATATCAACAGTCCCATTAATGGCTGTTTTATTCAAAGTTTCAATGTCCAACAGTTGAACATCAAACGTTAAACCCTCCAAATCAATCCGATTGTTTACAATCGCATCGAACATAAAACAATCATTGGGACAAGGAGAGAAACCTAAAGTTAATAGCATATAGTTTTAAGGAAAGCTACAGGAACAATTGTAAGGATATTATTTTCTAGAGATTATTTACAATATCGAAAGCCACTTCGTTGAGATTTTTGATTGCTAAAGCCATGTTCCAATGCGCACGATCTCTTTTCTCAATAAAATTTGAAACAGCTCTAATTTGCGCATAAGGAACTTTTTCAACCATGCACGCATAGCAAAATGCTGCACCCTCCATACTTTCAACATGTGGATTAAATCGCTGAATTATTTTTTCAATACTATCATCGGTGCCATGGGCTGTATTAACAGAAATTCCATTAACACCAATAAGTTTAATTATTTTTTCAATATTCGGTAGCGATTGATTTACGAGTTGTCCCCACATAAATGGAAATTCATTTTCCCCCAATAAATTTAATTCATGAATAGAAATAAATTTATTGCCATCTTCTGCACCCAAATCAGCAATACGATCAGTTAAAACGTGAACAACTTTACCAACTTCTATTGATTTATCGAAACTACCACAAACACCAAAATTTATAGCGGCAGCATACTTTTTTTTATTCAATGCGATAGCGGTCCATGTAGCAGTAGCAACCATTCCTACACCGGTAATCAGAACATCTATTTCATGTTTACCATATGTATAAAACTTAATCCGTTGCTCATTCTCAGAAATGAATTTCAACTTGGCCACCAAAGGGGCAATTTCCATATAAGTTGCTGAAACAATCAGTAAATTCATAAGTATATTGTTCGTTTACAAAGTTAGCTATATTCAGCCAAAGAAAGATATCAAAGCCACAAATAAGAAAGCTTCCTTTAATGCTAAATTTTCTAAACATTAGCTTGTGAAGCAGACTAAAACTGATTTTGCCCTTATCTTTGTGAAATGATATACATCACACGTCGTGAACGATTTACTGCTGCACATCGTTTGTTCAAAGCAGAATTAAATGATGCTCAAAATACAGCCATGTTTGGAGGTTGTGCAAATCCAAATTGGCATGGTCATAACTATGAAATTTATGTTACCGTTAAAGGAAATGTCGATCCAAAATTGGGATACCTCGTTAATCTGAAAGATTTGAGTCAGTTAATTCAAATCCATGTAACAGAAAAGTTAGACCATAAGAATTTAAATATGGATGTTGATTTTCTTAAAGACATAATGACCTCAACAGAAAATGTAGCAATTGCGATTTGGGAGCAATTAGAAAAACCAATCCATGAATTAGGAGCTCATTTGCATTGCATCAAGTTAGTAGAGACTGAAAATAACTATGTAGCGTATTTTGGTGAAAAGCAATAATAAATTACAAATAGAAAACGATTAGCACAGAATAAAAAAAATGGGAGAAGACAACGGGTATCGTAAAATCGAACAATACAATAATGCTACAATTGATAGCATAGCAAAAAAATATAGAATTATTCTTGAGGAGTTGGGAGAAAAACCAGAACGAGAAGGATTATTAAAAACTCCTGAACGAGTGGCAAAATCAATGGCTTTTCTAACCAGTGGCTATAACCTTGATCCTTCAGAAATTCTGCGTTCAGCAATGTTTAATGAAAAATATTCGCAGATGGTCATCGTAAAAGACATTGAAGTTTATTCGCTCTGTGAACATCATATTTTGCCATTTTTCGGAAAAGCACACGTTGCCTACATCCCCAACGGTTGTGTAGTTGGCTTAAGTAAAATTCCAAGAATAGTTGACGCTTTTGCAAGGCGTTTACAAGTACAAGAACGACTAACCGATCAAATTCGTGACTGTATTCAAGATACAATGAACCCATTAGGGGTTGGAGTTGTTATTGAAGCATCTCACCTTTGCATGCAAATGCGTGGAATACAAAAACAAAACTCAGTAACCACGACATCTGCTTTTACTGGAGAATTTTTAAAAGAGGCAACTCGTTCAGAATTTATTAAATTAATTGGTTCTAAACTACATTAGTACTAATTTAGCATAAATTTAAATACTTAAAATATGAGTCAGATTAACACAAATAATTTCAATACAAATGATTGGAACACTGCTGGAGCCTCAGCGGAAGGCGTTGCCATAAAAACATTTATGACGAGCGTATTCGCGTGGATGTTTGGAGCACTTTTAATAACCTCGATAATTGCATTTGCATTTGCAACAGTTCCTGAACTCGAAATACTAATATTAGACAAAACAGGAGGTGAAATTGAATTTACAGCCTTAGCTTATGTTTTAATGATTGCTCCGCTTGGTCTTGTACTTTTAATGAGCTTAGGATTTGCAAAACTCCCCTACCCCGTTTTAGTAAGTATTTTCATTCTATATTCTGCAGCAACGGGCGCAAGTTTAAGTACAATTTTTCTGAGCTATGACATTTCAATTATAGGTGCCTCATTTGCAATTACAGCAGGAATGTTTGGAACAATGGCTGTAATGGGATTTACCACAAAAGCTGATCTCTCAAAATTTGGTTCAATAATGAGGATGGGGTTAATTGGAATAATTATAGCAACGGTTGTAAACTTTTTTATGCACAGTGAGATGATGAGCTATGTCATTTCTTTCGCTGGTGTTGCAGTATTTACTGGCTTAACTGCCTATGATGTACAAAAACTAAAACAAATTGGAGCTGGCATTACCCATGAAAACCAAACAGGATCAAAACTCGCCGTTTTAGGAGCACTCACTTTATATCTCGACTTTCTAAATTTATTTCTTTTCATTCTACGAATCATGGGTGGTCGAAAGTAACCAGAAAAATATTCTTGAAAATAGGTTCAGCCATTCTTATTAAATTAAGAATGGCTGCTTTTTTAATACTTAGTTTAAAATACGATTCCTATCTTCGTAAAAATTTAGCAATTAAACAGGTATGAAAAAAGCATATATTTTTCCAGGTCAAGGTTCCCAATTTATTGGCATGGCAAAAGAACTTTACGATACAAATTCTTTTGCAAAAGAAATGTTTGAACAAGCAAATACTATTTTGGGATTTAGAATAACAGAAATTATGTTTAGTGGTTCAGATGAACAACTAAAACAAACAAAAGTTACTCAGCCTGCTATATTTCTGCACTCCGTAATTTATGCGGCAACACTTGGAGAAACATTCCAGCCAGACATGGTTGCGGGTCACTCCTTAGGGGAATTCTCTGCACTTGTAGCAAACAAAACATTGGATTTTAATGATGCATTAGTATTAGTGTCCAAACGAGCACTCGCAATGCAAAAAGCATGTGAAGCACAGGCATCCACAATGGCCGCAGTTTTAGGATTGGATGATGCAAAAGTTGAAGAAGTTTGTGCATCAATAAGTGATGACATAGTGGTGGCAGCTAACTACAATTGTCCCGGACAGTTAGTCATATCAGGAACGATAAGCGGAATTACAAAAGCTTGTGAATTACTTAAAGCAGCCGGAGCAAAGCGAGCAATTGTACTACCCGTTGGTGGCGCCTTTCACTCTCCTTGCATGGAGCCTGCACGAATAGAATTAGAAGCTGCTATAAAAGCCACCAATTTCAAAACTCCTATTTGTGCGATTTATCAGAATGTAAATGCGAAACCAACAACCGATCCTGTATTAATTCAAAACAATTTAATAGCACAGTTAACTGCACCCGTTCGTTGGACACAAACCATTCAGAACATGGTTTCAGATGGTGCAACTAATTTTAAAGAGGTTGGCCCGGGAAAAGTATTGCAAGGACTAGTGAAAAAAATTGCTACAGATGTGGAAGCGCTTTCCGCTTAATAAATTACAAATCGTTGTAACACAAAATTTTGAAAATGAAAAAAATATTTTTTGTTCTGTGTTTTACATTTTCCTTATCGTTACTCCACGCACAATTTTTCCAAGGATGGGGCTTTATGCTGGGCGGAACTGCTGGTAAACAAAATTGGAAATATCATAATCCAGCATCAAAACTTAAACTTAATTACCTGCTGCGTTATAACGCAGAAATTTTTGGAGAATTTGGTTCCCATGCCACTTTTCGCTGGGTAAGTGAAATACAATACAATGTAAAAGGTGCAAAAAAAGATAGTTCTGAAACAGCAATAAAATATGCAAATCAATACTTCGCATGGAATAATTATTTAATGATTCGAAAAGAAATGATTTCCATTATACCATTCCTAAAAATTGGACCTAGATGTGAATATGTTTTTAATTCAAGCCAAGCCTTCAATAAATTTCATTTTACACCCTCATTAGGTGCCGGGATAGAATTCGTAGCATTTGGTCCGGTAAAATTTATAACAGAAGCTTGGTGGGTTCCAGATGCTACGAAATCATTTAGTTCCAACATGA
This sequence comes from Flavobacteriales bacterium, assembly GCA_002737665.1. GTDB lineage: Bacteria > Bacteroidota > Bacteroidia > Palsa-965 > Palsa-965. Next base: position 13,302 of record NSIF01000002.1, read on the forward strand.
TGGATATCAAACAACATGCATGGGAATTACGCATTGGACTAAAGTTTGCCGTCACTTCAGGAGAGTCTTGTCCTGCAGCACAGCATTAAGCATATTCAAAAAAATTTCCACCAATTACAATGCAATTTGGAACAATAGCATTTAACTTTATACGTTAATTACTGCGCTGAATTCCCAATGAAGCTAATACATTTAATATTCGTAATTTTTTATATCCCTGCTATCGCGTATGGCCAAAAACCCTACACACTTAAAATTATAGAGATTGGGAATAAAGGTGTACTGAAACAAATTAGCTACTCAACTCAACTTTCAACTATTCAGGAAAGTGAAAAAGAAATGAAAAATGTTCTTTATGCTATTTGGGAACTGTCATTCATCACCGCTCGATACGACAGCCTTTGCCTTGATTCAAATTCAACTACAGCCTATTTAAATACTGGTGAAAAACATAAATGGGCGAGTTTAAAAAATGGAAATGTAGAGGAAAGTATTCTTAATTCAATTGGGTATCGAAGCAAATTATGGAACAATAGAAAATTAAAATACAGTGAGGTAGAAAATTTACAAGAAAAAATTCTAAAATGGTGCGAAAACAATGGTTATCCTTTTGCCTCCATACATTTAGATAGCATTTCCTTTATTGATGAACAAACCATAAGTGCCAAACTTTTTATCGAAAAAAAAAGACGAACAAAAATTGACAGCATTGAAATAAAGGGAAATTTAAATTTATCAAAATCATTTCTATTAAATTACATTGGAATTTTATCGGGCGATGCATACGATGAAAGTAAATTACAAGCTACAAGTAAAAGAATCGAAGAACTGTCATTTACAAAAGAGACAAAGCCGTACACCATACTATTTACAGAAAAATACACTAAACTCACGCTATTTCTTGACAAAAAAAGAGCAAGCCAATTAGATGGTATACTTGGCTTTCAACCCGATAGCAGGACTGGAAAAATTGTATTTACTGGAGATGCAAGACTGCGACTACAAAATAGTTTTGCGCATGGAGAAATAATTGAATTTAACTGGCGAAGGTTACAAGAAGCAACGCAAGACTTGAAAGCTCATTTCAATTATCCTTTTGTATTCAACACACCAGTAGGAATTGACTATGATATAAAATTATACCGGCGCGACACTTCTTTTATAGATATCAACCAAACATTAAGTTTTCAATATTTATTTTCTGCAAATACATGGTTAAATGCTTTTGTAAAAAGAAGATCTTCAAATTTATTATCAACATATGGATTAGAATCAATCACAGTACTTCCACAAATTGCTGATATTAGTAAAACTTCATACGGACTCGGATTTTACCGTGAACAATTAGACTACCGTTTTAATCCAAGAAAAGGCTACTCCATCAATATTTCCAGCGATATTGGAAATAGAATAATTCAGAAAAATTCAAAATTGAATCCAATAATTTATGAAACTGTTCAACTTAAATCAACGCAAGTCAGTGGAACATTTATAATCAGCAAATTTTGGCCAGTCGGAAAAAGAAGTACCATAAAAAGTGAAATACAGTCAGCAGGGCTTTTCAACACTGGAATAATTTTTAAAAATGAACTTTTGCGAATTGGTGGGCTAAAAAATTTAAGAGGTTTCGATGAAGAATCTATTTTTGCTTCATTCTACACAACCGGAACGATTGAATATCGCTTTCAACTCGAACAAAATTCCTGGTTTTTTCTATTTGCAGATGGGGCTTGGTATGAAAATAATTCAAATGGAAAATATACCAATGATACGCCGTATAGCTTTGGAACAGGTCTTACTTTTGAATCAAAGGCTGGTATTTTTGCTTTGACCTATGCGCTTGGATCTCAGCAAGGAAATTCCATTCAATTCAAGGACGGAAAAATTCATGTTGGCTATATAGGACTATTTTAAAATTTTACTGAACAATTAGCTAAATACATTGCTTACAAAAACACAAGCTAAGAAACCCAACGTCTACTGGTCCACACTTGCTGTTCCTCCATATTCAAAAATGTCCAGGCAACAATCCTACTCACTTTTTGACCTTGCGACATTTCCACTAATTTTAAATCGGTGGCACCCAATTTTTTCAAAGTTGCAGTCAGCTCAATTAATGTTTCTTTTTTGGAAACTAGACTTGTAAACCAGAATATTCTATTTTTAAATTTCAAACTTTCCTGAATCATTCTACCAATAAAGGCTTCTTCCCCACCTGGTGTCCAAAGCTCATTTTGTTGTCCTCCGAAATTTCGGACAAACTCACCTTTTGACTTACCAAGATTTTTAATTTTTCGTTCTGCCGCTTCGTTTGCCTCATAAGCAGAAGAATAAAATGGTGGATTACAAACAACAATATCAAATTCTTCATTTTCGTTCACCACATCCTTAAAAATATTGTAGCTAGACTTTTGCAAGCGGCACTCCACATTACCTTGAAGTAATTTATTAGACGCAACAATATTTTTAGCATTTTGAATACCCAAAACATCAGTATCACTTCCAACAAAACTCCAACCGTACTCCTTATTACCAATAATTGGATAAACCAAATTTGCTCCAACACCTATATCTAACACTGAAATGGTTTTTCCACAAGGAATTTTACCGGCATGACAAGAACCTAAAAGATCCGCAGCATAGTGAATATAATCAGCTCGGCCAGGAATAGGTGCACAAAGGTAATTTTCAGGAATATCCCAAATCTCAATACCATAGAAGTATTTCAATAAAGCACGATTAAGTGTCTTTACTGCATTGGGGTCAGCAAAATCAATCGTCTCCTTACTAAATTCATTTACAAAAACGAAATTTTTTAATTCCGGAATTGATTTGATTAGCGATTTAAAATCATAAAGAAACCGATGCGGATTTCGAGGATGCAGGTTCTTTTTCTCAGCCAGATACTTATTCATAAGGACATAAAATTAACCAAATATCCTCATACAAGTCCTAACTATCACTCCAATATCTTCCAACAAAACTGATAACAATTAGGAGTAATTCCTAACTTTACGCTCATGGAAAATATCATCTATTTAGGAATTGGCCTTGCAATTGGCGTAATAGTAACATGGCTAATATCTAATGCGAAAAAATCAAATTCAGGTTTAGATCCAAGAGCTGCAGAACTCGAACTAGCCAATTCAGCTTTAAATGCTAAACTAGACGCTGCACAAGAAGAAAGAAAAAGAGTAGCCGACCAACTAGCTAGCGCAATAAAAGAAGGAACAGAAACAAGCAAAAATCTTGCAGCAAAAGAAGAAGAGTTGCGTGGACTTGAAAAACGATTACAAGAGAATAAAGTTGATCTAGAACAACTGCAAGTACAATTCAAAACGGGATTTGAAAATATTGCCCATAAAATTCTAGAAGATAATTCAAAGAAATTTTCAGAGCAAAATAAAACCCAAATTGACGATCTCTTAAAACCTTTGGGTGAAAAAATAAAAGACTTTGAGAAAAAAGTAAATGATGTATATGTTGAAGAAGGAAAAGAACGTGCAACACTAAAAGAGCAATTAACACAGCTACAGAGTTTAAATGTACAAATGAGTAAAGATGCGCAAAACCTTACCAACGCATTAAAGGGAGAAAATAAAACTGCTGGTAATTGGGGAGAAATGATTCTAGAAAGTATACTTGAAAAATCAGGTTTGCGTAAAGATGAACAATACCGTGCGCAAAAATCTTTTACCAGTGAAGATGGGAAAATATACCAACCCGATTTTGTGGTTGATCTTCCAGGGAACAAAAGTATGGTCATCGATGCAAAAGTTTCTCTTGTAGGTTACGAACGTTTTGCTTCGGCGGATAATAAAGAAGAACAAAATGCGGGTATCAAAGATCACATCACTTCTGTCAGGAAGCATGTCAAAGAATTAAGTGAAAAAAAATATCAGAAAATATATCAACTCAACACGCTTGATTTTATTTTGCTATTTATGCCAATTGAACCTGCATTTTCGGCAGCACTTCAAAATGACAGAGAACTTTTTAATTTTGCATTTGATCGCAATATTATAATTGTCTCGCCAACTACTTTGCTCGCCACGCTACGCACGGTAGATAATTTCTGGAAACAGGAATTTCAAAACAGAAACGTGTTGAAAATTGCTGAAGAAGCAGCATTGATGTATGATAAATTTGTTGGGTTCACGGAATCTTTACTGGAGCTAGGAAAGAAAATGGAGGATAGCAAAAAATCTTACGACACCGCAATGAATCGTCTTTTTACTGGGTCAGGAAACGTGATTATAAAAATTGAAAGTCTTAAAAAGCTTGGACTTAAAGTTTCTAAATCAATTGATCAAAAGTTAATTGAAGGTGCTCAAGAAAGTGATTTTCCAAATCAGAATGAAAAATAAATTGAAATCGTATTTATTATTATTTTTCATAATTATGTTTCTTAGCTGGAATTGTTCCTCTTTTTCAACTAGTGCCGTTACGCAACACAATTTTGCTGCCAAATATGAAAATGAGGAAAAAGAACTCAATCCCAAATATGTACTTTATAATCTAACAGATAGTGTAACGCGGATCTATTTTTCGCTCGATGCAAGCGAATTACTATATGTTAATAATACAGAACGAGCAGAATTCACAGCAAACATACAAATGTCCTATTGCGTTCACCCACTCAACTTTCCAAAATTGGTAACTGACAGTGGCTGTGTAATTTTATCCGACAAAAAAATTAATGGAAAATCAAAAATATTGATGTCAAGTACTGATATGGATATTTTAAAACCCGGCAACTATTTTATTGAAGTTACATTTAAAGACTTAAATAAAATAAATAGTAGCTACGATTTATTGTACCTAGATCATGAAAGTCATAACTCCTGCAATAATTTTTTACTAAAACTTGACAGTACAGAAAACCCATTATTCAGAAATTATATCTACAAAAATGAAAAAATAAGAATTGAATATTATACTAAACAACATTCAAAATTATTTGTTAGGTATTATAAAAGCACCAATAAGTTAGCGCCTCCCCCCTATTCTTTAGAAAAACAAAATGATCCTATTGCTCCTGATAGTAGCTGGTGGATCAATTACACACCAAAAGAATCGATTGCACTTGAAAAAGAAGGTTGGTACACTTTTAATACTGATTCTTTTTCAAATAAAGGACTAACAGTTGCCAAATTTCAAGAAGGGTTTCCAAAAATTACAATACCCAAGCAGCTACTCTATCCACTTAGGTACCTTACCATGCGTGATGAGTACAAATCGATGGATACTGCAGTCAATACAAAGAAAGCGGTCGATGACTTTTGGATCAATAATGCTGGAAGCCAAGAACACGCAAGAGAAGTAATTAGAATATTTTACAATCGTGTTGCCTCGGCCAATAGCTTATTTAGCACTCAAATAGAAGGATGGAAAACAGACCGTGGATTAATTTATTTAGTATTTGGTCCGCCAGAAAATGTTTTTCGTACTGCTAACTATGAAACATGGATTTATGGAAGTACGGTAGAAAATAATCCTGTAACTTTCATATTTAATCATAAAAGCGATTCTTTTACCGACCAAGAATTTGTATTAGAACGCAACACAGAATATAAATTAAATTGGATTACTGCAGTTGACTTTTGGCGACAGGGTAATGCCTATAACCTAAAATAATTTGAAAAACGAAAATTTTAAAAAAGAGAATTCTGGAACAATGATTTATGGCATTCACGCGGTTACAGAAGCGATTCGTGCAGGTAAAGAAATTGACAAACTTTTCTTACAAGAAGGATTAAAAAGTGATTTATCAGCTGAACTTCGACGCATCACAAAAGAAAATGACGTGTTGTACGTGATGGTTCCTGGTGCTAAATTAGACCGTATAGCAGCTGGAAAAAATCACCAAGGATGTGTAGCGTTTATTAGTTCGATAACCTACTTTCAAATTGAAGAACTCCTTCCAACTATTTTTGAAGCAGGCAGAACTCCACTGCTTTTAATTCTAGATCGCATTACCGATGTAAGAAATTTTGGAGCCATAGCAAGAAGTGCTGAGTGTGCAGGAGTTGATGCCATTATCATTCCATCAAGGGGTGCTGCACAGGTTGGGGCCGACGCTATCAAAACTTCTGCCGGAGCACTGCACGCTATCCCTATTTGTCGAGAAAGTAATTTGAAGGATACAATTGACTTTCTGAAGGCATCAGGATTAAGAATTGCATCCTGCACAGAAAAAGGAAGTACGCCACATCACAAAACAGAGCTATCCGGACCACTTGCCATCGTTATGGGATCAGAAGAAGACGGAATTTCATCAGAATACCTTAAACGTTCCGATGTGCGTGTTCAAATTCCAATGCGCGGAAAAATTTCTTCACTGAATGTTTCAGTTGCTACTGGAATTATTTTATTTGAAGTACTCAGACAAAGGGAACTCTCGGAAGATTAAAAAAATGCTGAAATCATTATCCGATAAATCACAACTTCTAGTACTCGTATTAATTACGATGATAACACGCATTCCATTTATTTTCGATGGCTATGGAGTAGAAGAAGATTCCTGGGGTTTAGTTGTCAATGCTTACGAAATGCACAGCAATGGACATTATGTTGCATCACGCTTTCCTGGACACCCTTTGCAAGAATATATATACTTTCTTATTTATGATGCGCCAGCTTGGTTATACAATTCACTCAGTTTAATAGCCAGTATTATAGCAGTGGCGTATTTTTTTAAAGCTTTAAAAAAAATACAATTACAAGGAGCATTTTATATTGCATTACTATTTTGTTTAACTCCTGTATTTTACATCGCAGGAACTTACACCATTGATTTTGCTTGGACAATTGCCTTTGTAATGTGTTCATTCTATTTCCTAATTGATAAAAAATTTATAATGTGTGGAATAATGCTGGGGATGGCCATGGGATGCCGACTAACGATTGCCATTTTTCTACTTCCATGGTTAATTTTAATATGGAGCAACATTGATTGGAAAACATCAATAAAAGACATCGTGAAAATTATAATTCCAACCCTTCTTATAGGTTTTCTTTGGTTCATACCAGCTTACTTAAACTATGGATGGACTTTTTTCGATTACAGCGACCAATTCCCATATCCTCCAATAGCAAAAATAATTTACAAAGCAACAATTGGCGTTTATGGATTAATTGGGATACTACTAATAGTATGCTATAAATTATTAGGATTAAATAATTGGCGTAAGAAACAATTAAACAGTGTAACCCTTTTTTCAAGTGAACGATTACTACTTGTATGTTACCTTGTAATTGTGCTACATGTTATTTCCTATTTAAAACTTCCTCAAAAGGCAGGATATTTAATTCCAACAATTCCATTTATGATGGTAACATTAGGACTAACACTAAAATTAAAACAATTACGGCTTGCTACTATCCTATTCCTAACTTCCCCATTTTTGCTTAGTATTAATTTAACAGATAGACTACGAGGTTCAACCTATTCCTCAATGGCAATGAAATTCCAAATTTCAGGACAAGAATTTTTTGTTGACCCTTTAAGTGGTCCAATTTTTTCCGAACAATCAAAACGAATTAATAAAATGAATTATTGTAAAAGAGTAATGGATAAAATCAATAAAGAAGAAAAAAAATCTGTGTTGATTTGTGGTTGGTGGTATAATGAATTAGCAGTAGCTAATTTAAAAAGAAAACATAAAAGAATAATAAAAAATCACGCTACGAAATTGGAATTTTATTCCCCTTGCTTAAAAATGAACGATGCAAAACAAAATGGATTTGAAATTTTCTACCTTCCAGAACAAAATTTATTTAACGACCAAATGTTCAACCAAAATTGCACAGACAATATTGCTAAACCATTTGCACTAATTGAATAAATAGTGATTGTCAATAGCGTCGAGAGTCTGAACTGTAGCAACCTAATTAAGTTAAAATTAAACACATGAAATATTTATCTTTTTCAACAGCTTTATTTTTACTGGTACTTTTCTCATTTTCATCCTGCAATGATTCCAGAGATATCAACGACATCAATTGGATTATTGGGGAATGGAAAGGAACTGATGTAAATGATTTAGTTTTTCATGAAGTTTGGGAAAATGATGGGAAGAACAGTTACACAGGATCTGGCGCTACAGTAACACCAGATGGAGACACTATTTTTAAAGAAACTTTAAAAATTAATTTAGTTGAAGGAACACCCTATTACGTTACAATTATACCCAAACAAAAAGGACCTGTTTTTTTTAAAATGATTAAAGGAGATGCTCATGCAGCCGTTTTTACAAATTTAGATCACGATTTTCCTCAAAGTATTTCATATATACTTCAAAACAATAACAAAATTGAAGTAAAGCTTGAAGGCCTTGTAAAAGGCAATCCTAAAACAGAACATTTAATTTATGAAAGGGTGCTCCCAACTGCTTTACCACCCAGTAGAATCGAAAATTCAAATCCTACTAAAGCAGATTCCTTACCAAAGGAAATAAAGATCAACTTATAATATCATTTGAATAAATTGCCTGCCTACTGTATCTTTTATACGGTTGTTGCATTAAGAATTCAAAAATGGTGTTTAAGATTATTGAGGAATTAATTAGTCCATATTATCCTTGGGCATATGTTTTAGCATTAAGGGATTTAATGAAATAATGAAAGTAAAAAAACAGGTCACATTCTTTCTATTACAATAAACTAGCATCGAAATAGTTTTATTTAACTTAATTTTAGCCCAAATAGATAATGGTTTCTGCTAATACAGCTCTAAATTGAACGAACACCACAAATCGGAAATCCAAATTCAGCTTGAACAGGAAACGGTAGAAGCGGCCAAATCCGACCCAGCTAAATTTGGTTTGCTTTACGAAAAATATTTTCGACAGGTTTTTGTATTCGTCTTTAGACGAATAGGAGATGAAGAACAAGCTGCAGACATTGTTTCCAATACATTTCTAAAAGCAATGCTTGCGCTTCCCAAATATATTTTCAAAGGTGTTCCTTTTTCTGCATGGCTTTTTCGCATTGCATCGAACGAGGTAAATATGTATTTTAGAAAAACAAATAAAGAAAGAATAGTTAGTTTAGATAAATCCGATCTTAGCACTATAATTGTTGAAAGCGGAGAAAACGATTCTACTGACGTGCAACAAAAATTACTAAAAGCACTTGCCACACTAAAACCTGAAGAAATGCAACTGATAGAATTACGGTTTTTTGAAAAAAATGCATTCCTAGAAATTGGTGAAATTATGGGAATAACAGAAAACAATGCGAAAGTGCGTACTTATAGAATACTCGATAAACTCAAACAGTTCCTCACGAAAATAGGGGGAATATAACCATGAGCAAATTCAAATTCAATATCGACCCAAAAGATCCTCAAGAAGATCAAATAACACGCCATAAGAACTTTGGAAAAGTAATGCAAAATTACCAACGCATGACTAGTCCACTTTATAAAAAACCACTCTATCGGCATCGAAAATTATTTCTGCTTATAGTATTAATACTTCTCGTAGCATGGTTGGTTTCCGAATACGGAGAAGACAATGTAAAACAGCACATTATTCCTACTGATTCCATTCAGCGAACAAATAGCTAACATCCTTTACAAATGGATTAGAATAATTTATAGCTTTTTTGCTGATGCAGGAAAGGAGATTATTATTCCACAAATTTATAACCTACACCACGAATGGAGAAGAAGTGGATGGGTGTCCTTACATTAATTTCAAAATATTTTCTAAAACTGAGAATGTAATTATCAATGGCCCGCGAAGTCGGAAAAGCATCATTTCCCCATAATTTCTCTAAAATTTCATCGCGTGAAACGACCTCACCTTTACGCTCGATTAGTAATTTTAATAATTCCAACTCCCTTTTGGAAAGAGAAATAGTACCATTTACACCAATCGCCACAAAAGTGATAAAATTGATGTTGTTTTTTCCAAAAGAAAACTCATCTAACAAAACACTTTTTTCTTTTTTGGAAGATCGTCGTAACAAAATTTCTACTCTCAATAAAAATTCCTCTAAATTGAATGGCTTAGTCATGTAATCATCGCCACCAATTCGCAAGCCCCTAATTTTGTCTTCCCCTGTTGACTTTGCTGTAAGAAATAATACCGGAATGTCTTTGTCTTTTTTACGAATCAATTCGCAGACCATGAAACCATCTAAAAGAGGTAGCATAACATCTAAAATAATTAAATCAAATCCTCCCGATTCAAAAATCCGAACTGCCGATGCTCCATCAATTGCACAAATAACTTCATACCCTTCTAATTGTAAGTTAAGTCGGATTGTTTTCAATAAATTTTCTTCATCCTCAACTAAAAGAATCCTGCTATTCATATTTCAAAATTGCAAATACATTATTAAAAAAACAAAAATAAAATATTTAATCCAATTCAACTGCGGTACTTAGGCAAATACTTGATTTGCAGTACAATGAAGAAGTTTGATGTTAAATTTTCTAAAAAACTTGATTTTAAATATGTCCTATAAAAATAGAATTTAAAGAAATCATTTGTTAATTTTACCGAAAGCAATAACTCTAATTAAGATGAAACTAAAATTACTATTTTCATTTACTATTTTAACTTTTGTGTTTACTACTGTAAATGCACAAAACCTAATTCGTTGTGCGAGTACTGAATACCAACAACAACAAGTTAATCTCAACCCAGGACTTCAACAAATTTTTGATCAAGAAGATCTAACTACTGCGGCCTTTGTTGCCAATCACCAGGATGGATTTACACCACAAGTAATTTGCACCATTCCCGTAGTTTTTCATGTTCTTTATTCATCGTCTGCACAAAATATTTCTAACACTCGTTTGACAGACCAGATTGCCGTTCTCAATAAAGATTTTCGTAAACTAAACACGGATGCAAACCTTATTCCGAGTGTTTGGCAATCAATTGCTGCAGATTGTGAGATCCAATTTTGTCTTGCACAAAGAGATCCGAACGGTATTGCAACTACTGGAATTGAACGCATTCAAACCAGCACAACAGCATGGGGCTTAAACAGCGATATGAAATTTGCATCCTCTGGTGGGGCAAATGCATGGAATCGATCAAAATACCTTAATATTTGGGTCTGTAATCTTTCAGGAGGAATTTTGGGCTTTGCTATGTCACCCGGTGGACCGGCAAGTACAGATGGTGTAGTAATAAGTTATCAATATGTGGGAGTAGTTGGTGCCAGTGCGCCATTCAACAAAGGAAGGACTGCAACCCATGAAATTGGACATTGGCTAAATATGGATCACATTTGGGGCGACGATGGTAATGCTTGCACTGGATCAGATTTTGTGAATGATACGCCTAACCAAGCAGGTGAAAATTATGGTTGTCCATCATTCCCACATACAGATAATTGCACTCCTGCTGCTCCTGGTGTTATGACAATGAATTATATGGATTACACTGATGATGCATGTATGTATATGTTTACAAGTGGCCAAAAAACAAGGATGTGGGCTACTTTAAATGGAACACGCAGTTCAATTAAAACCTCTAATGGTTGCACTCCTTCTACTGTTGGAATTTCAGAAGAACTAATGCAAAATATGTTCAGCATTAATCCTACGCCTACAGATGGGGCCTTCACACTAAATTTTGGAAGTGGAAGTACTGCTAATTTTGATGTTTCTATTTATAATATTTTAGGTGAAGTAATATTCCAACAACATTATAGTGCGTTGAATGAGAATGAATTACATCTAAATTTAGATGGAAATACAGCGGGTATTTATCTAATTGAAGTACGAACTACAAATGGACGAACAGTAAAGAAAATTATTTTAAATTAAAGTAAATATCACATTTATTGAGAGCAGAAATCGGTAACGGTTTCTGCTTTTTTCATGAATTAAATAATGAAAAGACTAGGGCAATAAGTAACTTTGTCCTTTAATTTATTTACAATAAATGATTGCTACAACGAACGCTAGTCCACTTATAAAATTAATCGAATCTTCAGAAATATCGGAGGAACTAAAACTTATTGCTAAGAAAGTTTTAGCAGGAGAACGAATTTCAATAGAAGATGGATGTACACTTTACCATCAAGGGGAACTTGGTTTTTTAGGAACACTTGCAAATTTCGTAAGAGAAAAAATGCATGGCGATTACACCTATTTTAATCGCAATTTTCATGTTGAGCCAACAAACATTTGTGTATTTGATTGTAAGTTTTGTTCCTATTCAAGACTTCTAAAACAAAAAGAAGGTTCATGGGAAATGAATACAGCGCAAATGTTAGCGATTGTGCAATCGTACAAAGGAAAACCAGTTACCGAAGTTCATATTGTTGGGGGGGTGCATCCGAAATTAGGACTTGATTTTTTTGCAGATTTACTTTCTAAGGTACGGGAACTTATACCTGAAATTCATATCAAAGCTTTTACGGCTGTTGAATTGGATTATATGTTTCGAAAAGCAAAAAAAACTTCGGCAGAAGGTTTACAAATTTTAAAAGATCATGGATTAAACTCTTTACCTGGAGGCGGTGCTGAAATATTTGATGAAGAAATCAGGAAACAAATTTGTGAAGACAAGTGCTCGTCCGATGTTTGGTTAGAAATCCATGAAACCGCACATCAATTAGGAATACCTTCAAATGCAACCATGTTGTATGGACATATAGAAACATACGAACATAGAATAGACCATATGGATCGCTTGCGTAAATTACAAGACCGTACGCATGGATTTAACACCTTTATCCCTTTAAAATTTCGTAATGGCGATAATCAAATGTCAAACATCCCAGAAGTATCGGCCATTGAAGATATGCGAGCATATTCGATAGCAAGAATATTTTTGGATAACATTCCACACCTCAAAGCATATTGGCCAATGTTAGGCCGCGCCAGTGCTCAACTTTCACAAAGCTTTGGAGTAAATGACATTGACGGAACAATTGATGACTCCACAAAAATTTATTCAATGGCTGGAAGCGAAGAACAAACACCAATAATGAGCACAAAAGAACTCGTAGACTTAATTAGTGTTGTAGGACGACATCCGATAGAGCGAGATACATTGTACAATATAAGAAAAGACTATAAAAATTTTAATTTTAATGAATTGGAAATTACCGCAAATTAATTTCTGTGAATTTATTTATAAAGTATGATTGCTGCGGTAATTTTTGATATGGACGGTTTGATAGTAGATTCAGAGCCGTATTGGAGAATTGCAGAAACAAAAATATTTGGAAATTTAAGTGTAGCACCCGCTGAAGCAGATTTTGAAAAAATGATGGGGAGGCAAATCAATGAAGTAATTCAATATTGGCACCAAATGCACCCATGGGAAAATTACTCCTTAGCGCATACTCAAAAACAGATTCTTTCGGAAGTAGAAAAATTAGTTATTGAAAATTCGGTTTTACTTCCTGGTGTTCTTGAAATAATCTCTTTTTTGAAAAATAAAAATATTTCAATTGCGTTGGCTTCCTCCTCTCCTACTTCACTTATAAATGGAATTACAAAACATTTCGGAATTTTTGATCAATTTGAAATTATTTGTTCTGCAGAATATGAGAAATCCGGAAAACCGCACCCAGCTGTTTTCCTGACTACTGCAAAATTGCTTAAGGTAAATGCGGAAAGTTGTTTGGTTTTAGAAGATTCTTACAATGGAGTTCTTGCTGCAAAAGCTGCACAAATGAAATGCATCGCCGTTCCATGTAAAGAACATTTTTCGCAAACAAGATTTGATATTGCTGATTTAAAACTTAATTCTTTAAAAGAGTTTTCTCTTGATCACTGGGAAATGCTTTGTAATAAAAATTAAAACAATTAATTTTCCTCTTCCAAAATAGGTTTCTGCTGTACATACAATCTCCACTTTTCTAATAAAGCAGTCATATCAGCTGGAAGATCGGAATCAAATTCGACCCATTTTTTTGTTTTCGGATGAACAAAACTTAATTTTTTTGCGTGCAGTGCTTGTCGCGGGCAAAGAGAAAAACAATTATCAATAAACTGTTTGTACTTAGTAAATGTAGTCCCTTTTATAATTCGATCGCCCCCATAGGTGGTATCGTTAAAAAGTGGATGGCCAATCCATTTCATATGGGCTCGAATTTGGTGTGTACGACCTGTTTCTAATTTACATTCTACCAAAGTTACATATCCAAATCGTTCAAGCACTTTCCAATGTGTAACCGCATGACGACCAAATGAGCCGTCATGAAATACTTCTTGCACACGTCGGTCCTTCAGACTACGACCTATATTACCTGTAATGGTTCCCTCATCTTCATCAAAATCACCCCAAACGAGTGCATTGTATCGACGGTCATTTGAACGTTCAAAAAACTGCTTGGCTAAATATGCTATTGAAAATTCTGTTTTAGCAACAACCATAATTCCTGAAGTGTCTTTATCCAGCCGATGCACCAAACCAGGACGAGATTCCTCACTCGATTCAGGTAGATTTTTAAAATGCCATAACAAACCATTCACTAATGTTCCTGTAAAATTTCCAAAACCAGGATGCACAACAAGTCCAGGTTGTTTATTGATGATAACAAATTCCTTGTCTTCATAAAATATATTCAAGGGAATGTTTTCGGCAATAAGTTCAAATTTTACTGGAGGATGTGGCAGTAGAATTTGAATGACATCTCTCGGCTTAACCTTATAACTTGGTTTAACTGTTTTATCGTTTACGAGTATGTTACCAGCGTCAGCGGCCGCGGCTACTTTAGTACGCGAAACTCCAGCTAATTTATGAAGCAACCATTTATCAATCCGCAACATCTCCTGTCCTGGATCAACCAAAAAGCGGTGATGCTCAAATAATTCCTGATCGGAATCTCCTAATGAAGGATCTATTAATTCTTCGCTTGACATTTGCGCAAAGGTAGACACAGAATGACAATATGTTATGAATTATAATTACACAATACAAATTGAAAAAATAATCCAAAATAGCCCTGATAGAACCAAAGCTCCGCCGAGGTGATAGCAGGTAAAATGTTTCTTAAAACTGAAATTTTTATGCTCCAAAAAAAAGCGAAGCGTAGCTATTAATTATTCAAATCTATTTAGATTTAGCCCATTCCAGAACCGCCTTGTTATATGCAGCCACGACAGCAGTTAGTCTAGCATTTAGAATAAATGGATATTGATTTTCTGATGCTACATTAGGTTTTTCAATTAATCGTAAGCACTCCTTAAAATTATCTTGGTACAATGCTTCTCCATAAATAATTGTTCCCTGAACTAAACGTGTTAAAGATAAATTTCGACAAAAAACTCCTGGACCAGCTGGAATACAATTTTCCAACAAATAAGTAGCATCTGTTATTTTTGCTAAAGGAACATTCAATTCTGTTTGAAAATGACGAGCTGTAATGCCAGCAGCGATAATGCTATTTTCAATTTCCTGCGTTAAAAGCAAACGCAAAAAGTCGAAACGTCTTTCAAAATCGGAAAGTTCGTTTTGTTGGAAGCTGCCGGGAACAAATGTCATGCAATAATTTTGCGAAGTAGGTGTTACCCATGGTTTATTTTTCTCATCGACATTGTAATGAATAAATATTGTTAAATCAGGATTGAACGCATTAATTACCTGTGCACGTTTACGAAGTTCTGCATCTCGAAAAACATATCTAAAAATAATATTTTCTTTTTTTATTTTTCCGCTACGCAATTTTTTAAGGCGAACATCTGTTGGATTAATTTTACAAAGAGAATCAAGTGTTCGTTTGTAATCGTACTTTTTCCATTGCTGATAGGTTTTCCCAAAGGCAGTGATATTGGCCTGTGGGCGAGTCAAAAAAACTTCGGCACCTTGTTTGCGCAAAAGCGTGGCTAACGCATTCGCAGTTTGCCAAGTCAACATACCTTCTGCCATAGAAACTACTTCTTCACTTTCTAAAGTTGGCTCTGATTTTTGAGAATTATCCCGCAGATTAAATAATAAATACTTATCCTCCAACCTCCCCATTGCTGTGTCGGATGCAATATGACCGGGATCAAGAGCAATTTTCAAACCTTTCAATGGCGAAATAGCGTTAGACTTATTGCTTACTGAAGGAGAAAAATTAGAATAATGTTTTACAATTGAACCTGAAAAGGATTTACTTCCTTTAGTACTAAACACATCCATAACCTCTTTACGGGAGAGGTCGTTGTACATATTTTTAAAAATCTGAAGCTCTGACCAATAAAGACGATACTCTGGTTTATTCACTTTCTTTTCATTCGCACCAGCAAAAATTGAAATGCCAAAAATATCAATTAAATAATGATCGCCTAATGCTGAATCACGATCAATATACTGGTGCATTTTCTTATTGTAATGTCTCATTAAACTATCCGCACCAAGTATAGGCATTTGGGCGCTTAATGAAAATGAGCAACAAAGAGCCATGCCAACATTAACCATTTTCAAACAAATGGATTTCCTCATTTTCTCTTTCGTTTTTTTTCAATATGTATAAAAACTAATTTGCCATTAATGTATTTTCGGTATTCATACTGGTGCTTATCGCATTTAGACTTTTCATAAAAGTTTCTTTTCCCTGCTACATCATAAAGAATTTGAATCGCCTCAATTTCATAGCAATGGCGTCCACCAAAACCAACTTTAGTATAACGCTCCGTATATTTTAAACGAAATCCTGTAATAGAATCAAAGTCAGTCCGCATAATTTTTGTTTCCTTATAAAAAGTAAAAAGATCTATATTTTTTGGCGTTTTAACTTTTACAATAGTTAAGCTTTTCAACTTTCCATTCTTATAGAATTCTTTCAAGACCGTTTTGTTCACAGTAGCACAGCTACAATGAAACGAAAATACAATCGCTAAACCAACACAAATAATGTATTTCATTAGTTAAATTAGAATCATAAAATTACACAATATCCAGTAAAATAGAAAAGTATAGAAAGTTAAAACTAATAAAACAGTACTGCCATAATAGATTATAATAGTATTACCTAGTACTTTACGTTTGCTATCTTTACAGCATGTCCATTAAGAATTTGATGTTATTAAATGAATGTAAAATAAAGGCAACACGATCTGGTGGCGCTGGTGGACAGCATGTGAACAAAGTTTCATCAAAGATTGAAATTATGTTTGATATTCCATCTTCAAAATTGCTATCAGACAACCAGAAGGAAAACTTGCTTATTAAATTGCGTAACCGTTTAACAATAAAAGGCATTTTAAGAATTACGGAAGATGGCGACCGTTCACAACACGAAAACAGAGAAAAGGGTATTGTTAAATTTTATACGATACTTGAAAATGCATTGAAGCCAATAAAAAAAAGAAAAAAGACTCGTGCAACTAAAGCATCGAAAGAGCAAAGACTAACATCGAAAAAGATGAATGCAGATAAAAAGAAGCTTAGGAAAGAAAAGTTTTAAATCAACCCGATATTTTCAAAGAAACACAAATTAATTGATCAAAAAAATTACCTAATTTAAACATGAGAAAAAATAAAATTGTACTGATAGTACTCTCTCTATTTTTACAACCTGTTTTGAAAGCACAAGTTGGTGGCTGCACAGATATTCTTGCTTTAAATTATAACGCATTGGCCAATCTAAACGATGGGAGCTGTAGTTATGCCATTGCCTCCATTGCACCGATATCAAGTTTCAACCTCGACAGCAACCTGAATGAAACCTCAGGATTGATCAATTGGAATAATTCGATTTGGACACACAACGACAACAGCGATTTGAATCTTTATTCAATTGATACGTTGAATGGAAGTTATTTACAGTCTTGTATGTTAGCTGGCGTATTGAATAATGATTGGGAAGAAATTTCTCAGGACATTAACTTTATTTATGTAGGAGATTTTGGGAATAATCAAAATGGGAATAGAACAAACCTAAAGATTTTAAGAATTATTAAAACTTCAATATTGGCAAATGCGCCCATAATTGATACAATCAATTTTTCCTATTCAGATCAAAATAATTTTACAGCAACCGGTGGCAACAATACCGACTTTGACTGTGAAGCATTTATAGTTTCTACTGACAGTATTTATTTATTTACAAAACAATGGCTGAGTAACAAGACTAGTTTGTATGCCCTGTGTAAACTTCCGGGAACATACGTTGCTAATTTAAAATCCACTTTTGATGTTCAAGGGCTAATTACAGGAGCGGTTTACCTGGAATCAAAAAATCTCATTGCACTATGTGGATACAGCAATCTGTTACAACCATTTACTTATTTACTATATGATTTTAACGGAGCAAATTATTTTGGGGGAAATAAAAGAAAAATAGCTATTGCACTACCCTTTCATCAGGTAGAAGGGATTTGTTCAACAACTGGATTAAAATATTATTTCTCCAATGAATACTTTAGTCAACCTCCCATTGTCACCAACGTACAAAAACTTCATGTTTTTGATTTAAGCGTTTACTTATTAAATTACCTAACAAGTGAGCCAACGCATGAAAAAATTAATAATTATTTAATTTACCCAGTTCCTGCAAATGATGTTTTGACTATAAAAACAGATAAAATGCATCTGCCAACAAATTATTTTATAATCAATGAACTTGGAGAAATTGTATTAAATGGAAAACTGACGAGTGAACACGAAAACATTTCTATCACTAATTTAAAAAGTGGTTCTTACATATTAAGTATTGGAATACGGAAACAAGGAACTTTCCGAATCATTAAAAAATAAGTAAGTTTATTTAAAACTAAATTACTTTTTGGGAAATCAATATTTCAATCTCTTTAAGTTGAGTTGGATTGAACCAAGTAATGGCTGTATCACGACGCCACCAAGTCAATTGTCTTTTGGCATAATTTCGTGAATGCTGTTTAATTAACTCAATTGCCTTTTCTTTTGTAAGGTGTCCATCAAAATAATCGAACAATTCCTTATACCCCACAGTTTGCAATGCATTCATTTTTCTATAGGGGAAAACCGATCTTGCTTCTTCCTCAAGCCCATTTTCAAACATCACTTCTACCCGATTGTTAATACGAGCGTACAATTCTTCACGAGGAAGATCCAAGCCAATTTTCAAAACTTCAAATGCATTAGACTCCGCCTTTCCTAATCGTAATTCAGAATACTTTTTTTCTGAAAGTCTACAAATTTCAATGGCACGCATCAAACGAGCGGGATTATGCTTATCAACTTGTGCGAAATAGATAGGATCAAGTTTTTTTAATTCGTCTTGTAAAACGGAGATCCCTTTTTCTTGAAATTCCAAATTCAATTCTGCACGAATCGTAGGATTAGCGTCTGGGAGTTCATCAAAACCATTGATGACAGCGTCCATGTACAGTCCGCTACCACCAGCCATAATGATAATAGCATGTTTTTTGAATTCTGAAATTAATAATTCACGCGCTTCCTTTCCATATCTACCAGCATCAATGTGTTCATTAATAGAACTAGAAGCGATAAAAAAATGAGCTACCTCTTGAATTTCTTCAGGTGTAGGTTGAGCTGTACCAATTGGAATTTCCTTATAAAGTTGTCGCGAATCAGCAGAAAAGATAACTGTATTAAATCTTTTCGCTAAAGCAATAGCGAGGGAAGTTTTCCCAACAGCAGTTGGTCCCAATAATATAACAAGTAATGGCTTCAACATTTATTGTTCTTCGGAATCATCACCGT
Source organism: Flavobacteriales bacterium (assembly GCA_002737665.1). Taxonomy (GTDB): domain Bacteria; phylum Bacteroidota; class Bacteroidia; order Palsa-965; family Palsa-965. The sequence continues at coordinate 32,915 of NSIF01000002.1, forward strand.
AAGCTTCCTGCTCAAAATCATCGCCCGCATCATCACCCCCATTCTCATCTGTTGGCTCTGCTTCTTCCGAATCAGAAGGAGCATCTTCACCCTCTTCTGAATCACCAAGATGATCCATTTCATCAATTCCCTCATCTGCTGAAAATATTTTTTCTTTTATATTACTATCAACCTCATCTTCTTCATCTTCATCAACAACAGGTGCAACAATATTTTGCTTGTATTGTTTTGGAGCACTCCCTTCTGATTTTGTCAACATTGGATAATTTGCTGTTGAATCCAAGGGAACAATTTTTAATAACTCAATCATTAATGTCCATTTCTCGATAGGATCATAGACATAAACCATTTTTTGATGAGGATCCTCAATGTATTCCGCAATTTTAGAGTTCGACATAGCACGAACATCTTTTTTCTTCTTAGGATTGGGATAATCGTCCTCGTCCTCCTCTATTGGTCCTGGATTCAAAGCAAGTTCTTGGCCCTTTCTCCAAAAATCATCACTCATAAAAAAAGAAGCTTCTTTTTTACTATCAAATTCTATTGCTTTAAGAATAGACAAGTGAAAATCGTGATAAGATTGTTTTCCTAAAATATCAATTTCACGACAAAAATCTTCCTGGTCTTCAAAAACGATACGGAAACGATAAACAGCCATTTTTATTTATTTGGAACACAAAATTACCAAATTCAAATCATATCATCAAAAGCTATAAATAAAATTTAATGAACTATAGCAAAAAATAAAAATGGCTGTGCCAAAAAAAACTTATCGTAAAACATTAACTTTACAAAATGCTCCTGCACAAACAGTATATGGCCCGCTGTCTTGAACTTGCCAAAAATGGAACTGGTAATGTTGCCCCCAATCCATTGGTAGGGTGCGTGTTGGTTCATAACGAAGTTATCATAGGAGAAGGTTGGCACGAGCAATATGGTGGCCCACATGCGGAAGTAAATGCAATTAGAAGCGTACAGAATAAAGAATTGCTAAGTGAAGCCACGTTATATGTAAGTCTAGAGCCTTGTAATCACCAGGGAAAAACGCCACCCTGTGTAAATTTAATTATTGAAAAAAATATTCCTTATGTAGTGGTAGCCTGCTTGGACGAAAATCCACTTGTAAAAGGAAAAGGTATCCAGCAATTAATATTAAATGGAATTGACGTAAAGGTGGGTGTATTGGAAGCAGAAGCACAATTATTAAATAAACGATTTTTTACTTCTGTAACAAAAGAACGACCATACATAATATTGAAATGGGCGCAATCCAGCGATGGATTTATAGATCACCAGCGCGATGTAATAAAAGAACGCGCCATCATAAGCTCTCCTCCATCACATGTATTAGTGCATCAATGGCGGTCGGAAGAAGCGGCCATTCTTGTAGGAACAAATACAGTCATTGCAGATGACCCACAATTAACAGTTAGATTAGTTGATGGGAAAAATCCTGTTCGTGTGACTTTTGACAGGAACCAAAGAATTCCTGAAACCGCAAAAATATTAGATGGTTCAGCGACAACAATTGTATTCACTGACGGTCCCTACTATTCAACTGACAATTGCGAATTTATACCAATTGATTTTTCAATAAATACATTGGCAGAAGCTATGAAAATATTAAGTGAGAAAAAAATTCAATCAGTACTTGTTGAAGGAGGTGCAGTATTAATAAATAAATTTATTGAGCAAGGATTGTGGGATGAAGCAAGAGTATTTGTTGCAGAAAAAAAAATAGGAAAAGGAGTACTGTCACCTCGTATAAATAGTGATTTTACAAGCGAGCAAACTATTGGAACAGATCAATTACTTACATATTACAACAACTAATTTCGAAATTTATTTCTAAACCCAATAATTATGTTTTGGCTTATCTTAAGCATTGTTACGAATACAATATTAATTCTCATCTTAAAGGCATTTCCTAAATTTGGTATTGTCACCTTACACGGCATTGTTGTTAATTATTTTGTTGCAGGCACCATCGGAATTATTTTGGCAGGTGTGCCCTTTCCTATAGCTGAAATACCACAACAACCTTGGTCATGGGTGCCGCTTATTTTAGGAGCATTGTTTTGTTCTATTTTTTTATTAATTGCTAAAACAGCACAAAATGTAGGCGTTTCAGTAGCAACTGTAGCGAATAAAATGTCGGTTGTAATTCCTGTCCTAATAGCCATTTATTTTTATGGGGAATCCGTAACATTTTGGAAAATAGGGGGATTAATTATAGCCATTGTGGCCGTCTATTTAACTTCTGTACCTACATCAGAAAATAAGTTTAATTCAAAGGGAAAACTTTGGATGCCCTGCTTGATATTCATAGGGAGTGGAATAATAGACGCAATTGTAAATCATGCAAAACGAAACAATTTTGTACCCGATGACCAAATACCATTTTTCATTTCACTCTCTTTTTTAACGGCAGGAATCATAGGGCTATCAACAATCGTTTATCAATGGGTAAGATTTGGGGAGAAATTTCAGTACAAAAGTATTCTTGCAGGGATCATTTTAGGAATTCCAAATTATTTTTCCATTTACGGAATTACCCGCGCTTTGGGTAGCAATGTGATGGAAAGTTCTGCTTTGTTTCCAGTTAATAATATGGGAGTGGTTGCTTTGGCTGCTCTTGCTGCGATGCTATTTTACAAAGAAAAATTTTCTGCTTTAAATTGGCTTGGTATTCTACTTGCGCTTGGTGCTATTTTGTTGATTGCCTTCAGCTGATTTAAAAAATTGTGTTTGAAAAAATTAAAAAAGAAAATTCTTTTAAAAATATTTATTAATGACCTCAACAAATTCACTTGGGGCGCCACAGGGCTTTTTTGATTTTGCATCGACAAATACTAAGGTTGTTTCTCCTTCATTTATTTTCTCTCCCTTGGAATTATACATTTCATAATCAAAACGAATTCTTGCTTTCGGAATTTCTTTGATCATCGTTTTAACCACAAGCAATTCATCGTAAAGTGCTGGCTTAAGATACTTAATACTAAATGTATAAACAGGTAAAAGAATTCCGCCATCTTCCATATCCTTATAATTCCAACCTAATGAACGCAGCGCTTCAACACGTCCAACTTCATAATACTCAGCATAGTTACCATAATAAGAATACCCCATCCGATCCGTTTCGCCATAACGCACACGTATTGTAGTTTCTGAAATAAACATAATTACTGGTTTATAATTTCTACGAATATACGAATGGAAAATAGGTTACCAAAACATTAAATTTCGTCCAGATTAATTTTTTCAAATTAATTCAAATTCTTCTTTTATTTGAACCCTAATTTCGTAGCTTCGTAGCAATTAATTTTAAAAATAAATTTTTGAAAATGAGTTTGCGAAAAGGCTTTAATTATTTAGTAGTATTTGCATTGCTACTATCACCGCTTGCCTGTTTGAGGGTAACCGGAATCACATCACAATTTGTGGTGTTGAATAATAAGGAAGCCCAGCATGATTCTGCAACCAATTTAATTCTGCGTCCATATAAAGATTCCGTTGATAAGCTGATGAATGTAGTCATTGGATATACTGCAGTACAAATGCCGAAAGAGTCGGGAAAAATGGAAACCTTACTTGGCAATTTTGTGACTGATATTTCTCTTTCTCAATGCAACAAGAAATATAAGTCGCCAGATAATCTTCCTGCTGATATATGTATTATGAATACGGGTGGACTTAGATCCTCAATTCCTAAAGGAGCAATTACTAAAAGTAATATTTTTGAATTGATGCCATTTGATAACGAATTAGTTGTACTCACGCTATCAGGTCAAAAGACATGGGAACTATTGAAATTTGTAGCAATGACAGTAGGCGAACCTATTGCAGGAATGAGCATAGGAATTGACTCCGAGAAAAAACCAAAAACTTCAGTCATTCAGGGGCAAGCATTTGACAGTACTAAAACCTATAAAATTTTGACATCTGATTATTTAGCTAGTAGCGGAACAAAAATGAGATTTTTAACTAACCCTATTAAATATGAAAAAACGGGTTATCTAATCAGAGATGCGATACTAGATTATTTTGCAGAAGAAACAGCCAAAGGAAATATCATAACATCCAAATTAGATGGGAGATTTTATTATGACACAAAATAGACGTGATTTCATTCGTAGTGTTGCCAGTGCAGGTTCTTTACTTGGAATTGGCGTATTGAGTAGCGCCTTTCAAATTGAGGAAGAAGAAAATATAAAGGTTGTTATTTTACATACCAATGATGTACACAGTCACATTGACCCATTCCCTGACAATGATCCAAAATATCCAGGACTAGGTGGTGTAGAGCGAAGGGCTGCATTAATAAATAAAATTCGCGCTACAGAGAAAAATGTTTTATTGTTAGATGCTGGCGATATTTTCCAAGGCACGCCCTACTTTAATATGTATGCTGGTGAAATCGAAATGAAGTTGATGACAAAAATGGGATACGATGCATCGGCAATAGGAAACCATGACTTTGATTTAGGAATTGAAAATCTTGCTAAACAATTACAGCATGCTAGTTTTCCAATGATCTGCGCCAACTATGACTTTACGGGTACGGCAATGGAAGGCAAAACAATTCCATACAAGATTTTTGAGAAAGGTGGAGTTCGTATTGGGGTATTTGGATTAGGCATTGAACTCGAAGGTTTAGTTGGTAGTAATATGTATGGCAAGACTATTTACATTGACCCACTTATCAAAGCTGCAGAAATGAGCCATCTATTGAGAAAAGAAAAAAAGTGTGATGTGGTCATCTGTCTTTCACACCTTGGCTATAGATATGATAATGATAAAGTGAGTGATTATGTACTTGCAAAAAAATCGATAGGCATTGACATTATTATTGGAGCGCATACACATACATTTTTAGATAAACCAACAATTGTAAAAAATAGGGAAGACAAAGAAGTATATGTTACTCAAGTAGGATGGGCAGGTATTAGATTAGGGAAAATTACTATTTCTACCAATAAGAAAACACGAATTACTACAATGGATGCTCACACAATAAATGTTTCGAATAAATTTGATAGGGTTGGTTAGGACTGCTACTAGAACAAGCTAGTCAAGCAAAAAAGTTTATTTATATAAAAAAATAACCAATTACCAACAAAATAAATAAAATAAAATAAGCCCAATTTGACAACCTGCTAATTAATCTATAATGTCAAGTAAATGGATTAAAATAAATAAAAATAAATATTAAAATAAAAGTTGGTTTATTGAATCAAATTGATAATTTTGAGAAAATAAGATTAGTACACACACATTTCACAATAGAGGAGTTTTTTTCAATGGAAAAATCACACGATAAAGTTTGGGAAAATTGTTTAAATATTATAAGGGACAATGTCAGTACTCAAAGTTTCAAAACATGGTTTGAACCAATTAAAGCATTAAAGCTTTCATCATTCATTTTAACCATTCAGGTGCCAAGTCAATTTTTTTATGAGTGGCTAGAAGAACATTACATTACACTATTAAAGAAGACGATTAAGAAAGAGCTAGGAAGCGAAGGGAAACTTGAGTACTCTATTATTATGGAGAATGCGTTCAGTTCCAACACAAAGCCCTATACAGTTAAAATACCTACTTCAAATCGCCGAGATGCAAAAAACCCGGCTGTGGCAATGCCAATCGACCTTAACAACAATACGATTCGCAATCCATTCATTATTCCTGGACTTAAAAAGGTTAGCGTTGAATCTCAACTAAATGTCAACTATTCATTTGAAAATTTGGTAGAAGGTGATTGCAATCGTTTAGCGAGATCTGCCGGTTGGGCTGTTGCTGAAAAACCAGGTGGCACTGCGTTTAACCCCTTATTAATTTATGGCGGTGTTGGACTCGGTAAAACACATTTGGCTCATGCTATAGGACTACAAATAAAATATAAACATCCAGCAAAAACTGTTCTTTACGTATCATCAGAAAAATTTACTCATCAGTTTATAGATGCTGTAAAGAATAATAACCAGAACGATTTCATTCATTTCTATCAAATGATTGATGTTCTAATTATTGACGACGTTCAGTTTTTTGCAGGAAAAGAAAAAACACAGGAGATTTTCTTTCACATCTTCAACCACCTACATCAAACTGGTAAACAAATTGTACTTACAGCTGATAAGGCACCAGTGGAGATGCAAGGAATGGAACAACGATTGCTTTCCCGTTTCAAATGGGGACTATCGGCCGATTTACAAATACCAGCTCTTGAAACCAGGATAGCAATTTTAGAAAAGAAACTTTATATTGATGGAATTGAACTACCTCGTGAAGTAGTTGAATACCTTGCCTATAGCATTACAACAAATATTCGTGAACTTGAAGGGGCTTACATTTCCTTGTTAGCACAGGCCTCCTTAAATAAGAAAGCAATTACGCTGGACCTCGCGAAGCAGATGATTGACAAATTCGTAAAAAATACAGCTCGCGAAGTTTCAATCGATTATATACAAAAAGTAGTTTGCGATTATTTCGATCTTCCTATAGAATTACTTAAATCCAAAACACGCAAACGTGAAGTGGTTCAAGCTCGACAGATTGCAATGTATTTTGCTAAAAGTATGACTAAATCATCTTTGGCTACAATAGGAATGCACTGTGGAGGAAAAGATCATGCTACTGTACTTCATGCTTGTCGCACAGTCAATAACTTGATGGATACCGACAAACGTTTCAAAGCTTACATTGAAGAATTAGAAAAAAAATTGAGTATTCAATAAGATAATTCCTACTTAAAAAAATGCCTTCCTAAAATACGGAGGGCATTTTTTTTACAGACCACAACAAGACTAAGGAAGAATGAAATGTGTCTTAAGGCAATCAAATTAAAACCGATCCTTCACTACATCTCTAAACTCAATTTTATAACATGCTCCATGATCATTCAAAAGTGATGCTTTCCCATTAATTTGCCCACTCAACATTTGAATCAATTGCATTCCCAAAGATTCTGCTTTATCAAAATTAATAGCGGATGGAATCCCTTTCCCGTTATCAGAAACCTCAAGAATAAAATGATTGTCTATCATTTTCTTTAATGAAATATATAAATCCCCTTCCATCCTATCAGTAAAAGCATATTTAAGTGAATTGGAAATAATTTCATTTAGAATTAATCCCATAGGAACTATAGTATCAATATGAAAAGGATGCTCTTCAATATTGGCGTGTAAGTGAATTGCTTTCTTCGTATCATACGCAGCAATAAGTGAGCGAATCAAATCATCTATGTAATTACGAATATCTATATTGGATAGATTCTTAGATTGATACATTTTTTCGTGCAGTAAAGCCATAGCATTAACTCTATGTTTACAATCTTCGAATAAGGAAAGTACGCGATCGTCAGTAATTCCATCCGCTTGTAAATTGAGTAAGCTTGAAATAACCTGAAGATTATTTTTAACACGATGGTGAATTTCCTTTAACAACAACGTTTTTTCTTTATTTTGTTTCGAAATTTCAATTGTTCGTTCGCGAACTTCATTCTCTAGGACAATTTTTTGACGAAAGATTCGATTTGTTCTACCAACAATAATAAAAATTATAAGTAAAATAATTACAAGAATTGCAATACAAATAAACCACCAAGTTGTCCAAATTGGCGGGGGGGGCGGAAGAATAGTAATTGGACATGAAACAGCAATTTGTTCCCCCCAATCGCCAGGTACAATTCTAGCCCTTACCTTAAAAATATATTTGCCCGCAGATAGATTGGTATAAGTAAACTGTGTTGCATCACTCTCGTGTTGCCAGGTGGAATCAAAACCAACCAACATAAATTGATAGTGTGTCGATCGAGGACTTTGCAAATGGACACCAGCATAATAAAATGTCAAGTGGTTGTGCTCATTGTCTAACTTCAAACTATCTGGTAAATGATACCAACCAATCTCTTTGGCACCAAAATATTTCCAATCTGTTTGCTCCAGAAATAAACTAACTCCTGAAATATTAATAATCGGTGTTGTAATATTTTGAAAATCTTTACTGGGATTATATCGAATTACACCTTTTACTGTTCCAAACCAAATGCTCTTGTCACTGGCCACATACACAGCTCTCGAATTACACTCTATGCCTCGAAATCCTTCATTGCGAGAATAATTTTTTACAGCACTAAATTCACCATTAATTCCAAGTTTTATTTTATCAACTCCTTTATTAGACCCCACCCAAAGATTTCCAAAAAAATCAAATGCCAATAAATAAAAAGTATTGGAAGCTAACCCATTTTCTTCCGTATAAGATTTGAATTTGGAACTAGAATTAACTTTGGGATCAAAACGCATTATACAGGCATCCGTATGAAACCAAATTTTTCCAAAATCATCTTCTACAATTGAACCTACATAACTGTTGCATAAACCATCCAAAGTTCCATAAAATCTAAACTCCTGCCCCTTCTTTGGATTGAAATTATAAACTACAAGTCCAGCTCCGGTACCAACATAAATTTGCCCATTTTTTGCCTCATAAATTGCATGGACATAATTATTCGGAAGCATCTTATTTTCAAATGTCAATTTTTCAAAATCAGTTCCGCCTTTAAGATCTGGATTATATTTATAAATTCCCTGTCCCCAAGTCCCAATCCAAAGCATTCCTTTTCTATCGTACATTAAAGAACGCACACGTACTCCCTTTAAAATTGAATTTACTACATGGTCATTCACAATACATGAAACACCATCTAAATGTCCTACCCAGATTCTTTTTTTAGGATCTTCGAGCAAAGCAACTGGCTTATTAAAAGAAAGGTTTCCATTTAATATCGTTTTCGAAGTTTTTCCATCGAAAACATTTAAACCATCTAGCGAAGAACCTGTCCAAATTCGATGTTTAAAATCTTCAATAATACTAAATACAGCGGCTGAATTAAGTCCTCGGAATGAGTCGAAATAAGAAAAAGTCTCACTCCTCAATTTAAGTAAACTCTGTTCACGAGTACACAACCAGATGTGATTAGAATTATCTTCGGTTATGCAATAAACAATTTCAGCAGTTAAACCATTAGCAGAATTGAAAACAACAAATTGCTGATCTTTCGAATATTTAAATACAGTGTTGTTATTGGTTGAAACCCATAAGGCCTCTAAATGATCTAAATAAAGATTGTTAATTTGAAAAGTAGAAAGTGTACTTGTCAAAATGGTATTTAAAAAAATACCCGTTGATAATTTATAAATCAAAATCCCTGTACTCAATCCAATATAAAGTTCTCCCCCCTGCGTAAGCTTTAAACAAGTCACTGATTTTTTCCCTTCGGAACTTAGGTTGAAATCAATTGTTGTTTTTTCTCCATTAATGAGCCGAACTAAACCATCGTCACAGCCAACCCAAATTATTCCATTACGATCAATACAAACAGCAGTGAGGTTATTAATTGAAATAAATTTTAATATTTTACGAGTCGCTGAATTGTATTCATAAAAACCTGACCTTACACAAATAATTACACCATTTTTTGTTGCAACAATAGCGCGAATATCATTGTCAACTAAGCCCTGCTTAACATCAATGACAGTAAAAACTTTTCCATCAAACATTACAGCACCAGCATCCGATGTGCCAAACCACATATTTCCTATAGAATCTTCAGCAATACAATTTATTATTTTCCCCGGTAAGCCATCCTTCGGACCGTATTCACGAAATTTTAATCCATCAAAACTACAAACTCCACCACCAGTAGTTCCAACCCAGAGCATACCTCTGGAATCTTGCTGAATACAGCGTGGCTCAGACTGCGAGAGTCCTTCTTCCAATCCATAAGAAATAAAATCATAGGATTGGGCTGTCAAATTGGGGAATGACAAAAGAAGTAGAGAGAGAAAAATAATTTGTTTCATTCGGACTACAAAATAAACACCTTTTTCTACTGAATTCATGAAAATAGTGAGCGCTATAAAATTAATAAAAATCCGATAATAATTTACAGATACCTTTGTTTCCAAAACAAAATATGAATTCTATTCTAATGGTTTGTCTTGGTAATATCTGTCGCTCACCGGTAGCAGAGGGGATTTTGCGTCAAAAGTTGAAGCAAGAAAAATTGCATGAAATTACAGTTGACTCAGCGGGAACATCTTCCTACCATATAGGTGAAAATCCCGACCCTAGATCAATAAAAAATGCAAAAGCACATACTATTGATATCTCAACTTTAAAAGCACGTAAATTTACAATAGCTGATTTTGATAAATTTGATTCTATTTTTGTAATGGACAGTTCGAACTATCAAACTGTGATTGCCCTTGCTAGAAATAAAACTGATAGTGCAAAAGTAAAGCTGCTACTCAATACGAAATGGCCAAATCAAAATATAGCAGTCCCCGACCCATACAACGAAGGTCCAGATGGCTTTGAAACCGTTTTCAACTTAATAGAACAAGCATGCGATGTACTTGTTATTGAATTAAAAAATAATTTATTAAAAAATAAATAAAATGAATGGAACACTGTATCTAATTCCTGTTACACTTGGTGAAGAGAGTAATTCCGTAGAAGTTTTACCTTCAGGAACATTGAGTATTTTAAGAAATTTAAAAGAATTTATTGTCGAGAATGAGAAATCCGCTCGTGCATTTTTAAAAAGTGCAGGAACTACTATTGCTATGCCAGACTTAATTTTACATCCAATTGGGAAACACATTTCTCCAGTTCAAATGAATTCATACCTTAATAATGCAAAGAAAGGAGCTGTAATAGGCCTGCTTTCTGAAGCAGGGTGTCCTGGTGTTGCTGATCCAGGAGCACAAATTGTTTCGATGGCACACAAAGGAGGGATTAAAGTGATTCCATTAGTTGGACCATCGTCACTACTACTTGCATTGATGGCATCTGGTATGAATGGGCAAGATTTTCATTTCCACGGTTACATTCCAATTGATAAAACAGCTCGATTTGATTTTTTAAAACACATAGAAAGAGAAACTAAAAAATACGGGACTACTCATTTTTTCATTGAAACACCATTTAGAAATAATCACATGCTTGAAGATTTATTGAAAGCATTAGACAATGGAACAAAATTGTGCATTGCTTGTGACATCAATTTACCAAAGGAGTTTATTCGGACCTCAACAATAGGCGATTGGAAAATAAATGCGGCGCCAGACCTACACAAGAGACCTGCCGTTTTTCTAATAGGAAAATAAAATTTAAGCTTCGATATTTTTATATCAACGTAATACAATATCATCTATTACGTTTCCTCCAGCCGATTCGTTTAGCATTACAACCATTTTTTCACGGCCGTATGAAAGTTCAGCACGCAATGCGGCAGAAGTTAATTCAACATAAAGAATACGATTGTCGATATGTAGTTTGCGGGTATATTTAGCAATTGCTGAACCCATCACTTTCTCCCATCCATTCAACAAATTCACCTCATCAACTTTCCCCTGCAACCTATATGTGTGCATCATATCTTGAATTGCCTGCTTTATAGTAAACTCATTTCCTCTTTTTGCACACATATTTTTTCGTTAATTAAACATTGTAAAGGTAAGGACCATTACACAGAAAATATTTACCTATTTTATTTTATTTATGGAATAAAGTTTATATTGAATAAGATGTTATTAAAATATCCCGCCACCAACGGGGCTTTGAAACAATTTAACTTTGGTTTTTCTACCAAGATCTCGTCCCTACGTAACTTAAATATGGTCTTTATTAAGCATAGACCTTGGTGGATGTTGATTTCTACCAAGATGTCGACTCTCTAGTATTAGAAGCCCCGTAGGGGCGACATATGGATTTTATTCTTAAATTTTTATTCGGTATAAACGCTATTAAAATTAAAAGTTTTCCAACTATTGATTAAAAGTAAATTCTTATTGTTAAATAAATTAATAATATCAGAAATAAAGGGTGGAAAAAACGTCAGTATAACACCTATTTCTTGAAAAATTTGTACATTAGCGGAATTGATAAACTATTGAAATTATGAAAAAGTCAATAATTCTATTTGTTTTTGTATTAATTGCAATTCCTGTATTTTCGCAAGTTGCAAATAATGCGGATGATAATTATATTGATTCCTTAGCAGGTTTTCATGCAGATTTAGCCCTAATTCATTCGGGAGAAGCGCATGAAGCAGCTGAAGCTGAAAACCAAATAGCTCTTGCAAAACGCGACTTTATTAATAAGAAATTTTCTTTAGGAATATACAAAGAGGGCTATGTTCCAAGCAATTGGAGACAACACAATCCGGTTTTCCCGGTAGCTGCCTGTACTAACGTTGATTTTGAAACGGGTGATTTTACAGGTTGGGCTGGAGCTATTGGTGACAATAATGTAAATTCATTTAATCCTCTTTCAAATATTCAAAATGGTATTTTCAGCACAGTAACAAATGACTTACTGAGTAATGCAAATGCACGACATACCGTGATGACAACCGCATTCGGCCCCGATCCAAATGGAGGTTTTCCTGTAGTTCCACCTATCAACGGGGGCATTTACTCAATTCGATTAGGAGGAACAACCCCAAACTACCAAGGTGAGTATATTGAGCAAACCTTCACCGTTTCACCAACATCAACAAGTTTTGCGTATCAATATGCTTGTGTATTAAATGACGGACTACATCCACCAAGCCAACAGCCCTATTTCAGAATTGAGGTATTGGATCAGAATGGACAACCAATCTCAAATTGTACTCAGCTAAACGTTACAGCTGGTGTGAATGCACTACAACAAGGATTTTTTCAAAGTACCTTGGACCAATATGTTTTTTACAAGCCCTGGACAACCGTAAATTTTGACTTAACAGCATTTGTGAATCAAAGTGTAACTGTTCGTTTTACTGTAGCAGGTTGCACTCAAAGTGGGCATTGGGGATATGCTTACATTGATTGTTCGTGTTCTGCACTTGCAGCATCAATTAACTTCTGTCCTGGTAACCCATTTTTATTATTATCAGCTCCAAGCGGCTACGGACAATACCAATGGCTCGACCCAAATCAAGTTCCAATACCAGGCGCTACTAATGACTCACTTTTAGTTAATAATCCTGTTGTTGGCGACACATTCTATGTGTACCTAGTTTCTGGTATTGATACCTCATGTCACAATGTATTACCAGTAGTATTACAGTACACTCAAATTTACACCAACGCAACTTCGATTGATGCGTCTTGCTATGGTGTTTATGACGGATCAGCCACTACTGTTGGTTCATCAGGAATTCTTCCATACACGTATGCTTGGAATACTGCTCCACCACAGAATACGCAATCCTTAAATAACCTAGGGCCTGGAACTTATATTATTCACATGACAGATTCCCTTGGATGCCAAGCGTACGATACCATTGTCATTTTTATGCCACCAAGACAAGATACTTCTTCTATTATTTATACATTCTGTCCTGGTGACCCTGATGTTTTATTGACTGCCCCACTTGGATATAATTTTTATACTTGGATCGGGCCGAATGGAGACACTATTCCAAACAACTCCAACAGCATAACAATAACAGGGCCACAAGTAGGTACTGAATACACCTGTGTACTTTGGTCGCCACCAGCTTGTCGAGTTTATGACTCCATCATATTGAATTTGGTTCCACCTGTAAATTTCTTTAAACCAGATTCAACTACGAATGTATTCACACCAAATGGAGATTTGCAAAATGATAATTTTTATCCCTATTTCGACTTATCAATAGCTCAACAAGTCATATCACCAATTCAACCTGCATATAACTTTATGGATTTATACATAAATATGTATGAAATTTGGATTTATGACAGATGGGGAATTGAAGTGTTTTATGCTAATGATTATAATTTGGGATGGAACGGAAAAAATTCAAAAGGAACCGAATGCACAGACGGTGTTTACTATTGGGTTAGTCATATGACATCGCGTTGTTCTGAAGAAACAACACCTACAGTTTCCAAAGGGTTTGTTCATTTAATCAGGTAAACACTCCACAAAAATTTAGTGTAACACGCATTAACTAAAAAGTCCCCTTCAACGAGGGGACTTTTTAGTTAAAGTATACTCCGAAATCGAATACATTCATTTGTTATTTTAATTTTTAGACAAGCCTAATTTATTTTTTTTGTTAATTTAAAAAATTGTATCTTTGATGTAGCAATGCAAACATTATCAGAAGAAAACTATTTAAAAGCAATTTGGAAACTCGTTGAGAATTCTGGAGTTGCTGTATCTACAAATGAAATTGCTGCGTCCGTACAAACGAGCCCAGCATCTGTCACTGATATGCTAAAAAAATTAGCAGATAAAAAACTGATCAGTTACCAACGTTACAGAGGGGTTACATTAAGTGCTAAAGGTAGAAGTGTGGCAATTGAAGTTGTGCGAAAACACAGACTATGGGAAGTGTTTCTTGTTCAACAATTAGGTTTTAAATGGGATGAAGTGCATGACATAGCCGAGCAATTAGAGCACATCCGTTCAAATGAACTCACCGAAAAGCTCGACAAATACCTCGGTTTCCCAAAAACAGATCCACATGGTGATCCTATCCCAGATAAAACCGGAAAAATATCTGAACTGCACCAAATTCCACTTTCCAAATTAGAAAAAGGCAAAAAGGGAATTATGACTGGAGTCGCAGATCACAGTACGCAATTTCTTCAGTTGCTCGATAAACATGGAATACATTTAGGAGACTCCATTGAAATCAAAGAAACGACAGCATACGATTTATCGATTGCTATTGCTGTGAATAAAAAAAAGACTATTCATATTTCAAATTCAGTTTCAAAAAATATCATGGTTAGCAAAAATAAATCTTAATTATTTCAATTTGAAATGACCGCACAACGGAAATCATTAGATGAAGTTTATGGCACTGTAGACACTACGAAGCACAAAAGTGCATGGCGTAGACTACTTGCTTTTTTGGGTCCTGCCTACCTCATCAGCGTTGGCTACATGGATCCAGGAAATTGGGCTACTGACATTGCAGGAGGAAGCCAATTTGGCTACACATTAATTTGGGTATTGGTACTTTCCAATTTAATGGCGCTGTTGTTACAAAGTTTAAGTGCTCGACTTGGTTTAGCATCAGGATTAGATCTTGCACAAGCTTCAAGAGCACATTATCCCAAAGGAGTAAACTTTATTCTATGGATTCTTGCCGAAATTGCAATTGCGGCCTGTGACTTGGCGGAAGTAATTGGAATGGCAATTGGGTTACAATTACTTTTTGGCTTATCCCTTTTAACAGGTGTAGTAATAACAGTTTTCGATACGTTCCTCCTACTTATACTTCAACAATTTGGAATTCGAAAAATGGAAGCTTTTATTATTGGTTTGGTATGTGTTATTGGAATGGCCTTTGTGGCAGAATTATGGTTTGTAAAACCATCAATTGGTGGAATATTTTTAGGATTAAAACCAATCATACCAAATGATGCCGCACTTTATATTACCATTGGTATTATTGGTGCTACAGTAATGCCACATAACTTGTATTTACATTCGGCACTTGTTCAAACCCGCAGAATAGGTCGCAGCCCAAAAAATATTTGGGAAGCTATTAAGTTCAATGTTATAGATTCATTTATTGCACTCAACCTTGCTCTTTTTGTAAATGCAGCTATTTTAATTCTTGCCGCTGCTGCGTTTTACAACCATGGCTTACACCAAGTAACTTCCATTAATGAAGCACACAATTTATTAGGCGATACACTAGGTTCCAAGCTAGCGCCAACACTATTTGCTATTGCCTTAATTGCTGCTGGACAAAGTTCCACCTTAACAGGAACGCTATCGGGTCAAATAGTAATGGAAGGATACTTAAACCTTCGTATGCAACCATGGTTAAGAAGATTAATTACACGATTAGTAGCAATTATTCCTGCAGTTCTTACACTTTTGTATTTTGGCGAAGCAAAAATGGAGAAATTGCTAATTTTAAGTCAAGTAATTTTAAGTTTACAACTAGGATTTGCAGTAATTCCTTTAATTCACTTTGTAAGCAATAAAAAACTAATGGGAGAATTTGTAGCAACAAAATGGTTGATTATTCCAGCTTGGATTTCAGCAGCAATTATTGTTGGACTTAATGGGAAATTAGTGTACGCAACAATTGAGGAATGGATTAATGCAAGTGCTAATCCAATAGTTATATGGATTACAGTAGTTCCAATTACGATAGCCATATTTATTTTACTATTTTGGATTACAGTTCGTCCATTAATTGGAAAGGCATTCATTAGAAAAAATTCTCGTCCGCATGAAATTGCCGCTGAACTAACAATTTCTGTAAAAGAAAATTATAATAGAATTGCAGTATGTGTCGATTTTTCATCGATTGATGAAGAGGCCCTGAGTAGAGCAATTCAACAAGGTGGTAAACAAGCAACCTATTTATTAATTCACATAACAGAAACAGCTGGCGCACGAGTAATGAATAGTGAGACAGGCGACTTTGAAACTGAATTTGATGAAAAGGGACTCAAAAAATATGCTGAGAAATTGGAAAGTAGTGGATACAAAACAGAAACCTCTCTTGGATTTGGGAATCCCAAAATAACTATTCCGGAAATCGTTAATAATGCAAACATAGATTTACTTGTAATAGGTGCACACGGCCATCGTTTCTTAAAAGATTTAATTTTAGGAACGACAGTAGAAAAAGTAAGGCATCGTGTAAAAGTACCCGTGCTTATTGTAAGAAAATAAATATCAATAATGGATAGCAACAACCAAGACTCCTCGCAAGAAGAAAATCCTATTCCAATAAAAAGAAAGTCATTTAGTTGGGCATTGATTCCAAAAGGCGATTATTTCTTTACGCCAATTATTCTTTGCATCAATATTTCCGTTTTTATTTTAATGATCTTTACTGGAGTGAGTGCTTTCATTCCCTCCGCTAATTCATTGATAACATGGGGAGCAAATTACAGACCACTGACAATGGGAGCTGAACCCTGGAGACTATTTACATCCATGTTTTTACACTTTGGGATAATCCACTTAGCAGCAAATATGTTTGCGCTTTTTAGCATTGGAAAAATACTTGAACCATTTATTGGAAGATGGAGATTTTTTATACTTTACCTATTAGCTGGATTAGGCGGAAACGCTGTGAGTTTATGGTGGCATCAAAACGACCCAAGTGTTTCCGCTGGGGCTTCCGGTGCCATATTTGGATTGTTTGGAGTTTTGACAGCATTGCTTACCACAAATTTGATTGATGCAACAGTTAGAAAAAGTTTAATGAAGAGCATGTCAACTGCTATAACATTAAACTTATTAATTGGACTTTATGCAGGAATTGACAACTCTGCACATTTAGGAGGATTACTCACTGGCGCAATGGGTGGATGGTTGTGTTATTTTGATTTAAAATCCTTTTATGAAAATCAATCAAGAAAATATACTGGTCTACTAATTACAGCATTGGTAACAATTGGAATTGTGGTTTTTTTCTGGATGATCATACCGAACAATTTACCAATTACAAAAAACGAAGTATTGTTTGAACATTACACAATTGAAGAAAAAAATTCAATTGAGTTTATAGATAAAATTGACTCATCCACAACGGCCGAACAAATTCAAAGTAAAGCAGTTATCCCATGGCAACACAATCTAACAATAGTAGATTCCATAAAACAAAATGGTTTAAATGAAGATGGCGAAATGTATTTTAATCAATTACGAATTTACACACTGCTTAGACTGAAAGGAGCGGATGAGTATTTCCGTGCAGCAAAGGAAAACCGTATAGATTTACGAGATAGCGCAAGAAAAAGCATGACTAAAGCCGATGAAATCATTTTAGATTTACAGGAAAAAATAAAATAACAATTAGTGCTCAAAAATAATTACAAAAAATTAATTACTTTTTATTTTTTTCTGTTGGTTTCGTAAGCTGAACGGATTCCGGTTCCTCCCCTATTTTTGCTTTTTTAATTCCAAATAATCGATAAGCAAATAATTTTCCTCCATCTTGAATTTCATCCACTGGTACAACCAAAGTACCAACAGATAGTATATTAATACCACCGGCATTTCTAACAACATAATCAATTATTATTTTGTCATTCAACTCGCTTGATTCAAATTCAACAACTGGAACATCCTGAGCATTAGTAAAAACAAGATTACAGTTTTTTAAATCTTCAATGATGCGTTGTCTGGGCTTTCCGGATCCAATATTAGCAGCAACAACACTAAAAATAATTGAACTAATTGTCATTCCAAATAAAGGCAAATAAACAACAACAGATCTTACATTAATTCTTCCAGCTTTTTTTAGTTGGTAAAGTATGAATGAAAACAGTAAGCCCATCAGTCCAAAAGTCAAAGCTAAAATGCCAATCACATGACTTCCTGTTCCTTCTACATCACCTACTAATCGAAATTCCATTTGCAAATTAGTAGGTGGAACAAGCTGAGGAAAAGTTTCATACATTTTAATTGTCCAATACCTTTTTACACTCTCTTTTGAACTTGCCAAAGCCATTCCTTCATATGTACGAGCCAACAATAATTTCTGATAAGGATCATCTATTTCTGGATCGGCCAAAACTTCTTCAAAATAGCGAATTGCCTCCTCCTCATTTCCTTCAGCTAAATAAAACTTACCTAAGGCGTACCTAAAATATTTTTTAATCTTTGGACGCTTATCATTTTGAATAAAATTTTTATAAATATCAATAAAATATTTATTTCCGAAACCTTCAATAACATTGACAGTTTCGTCAAAGTTGATTAAATTTTCACTTGCAAAAAGTGGGTAAATAACATTTTTACGTTCAGGATTCCCAGCCAAAAGAGCAGCTAACATCAACTTGTCATTATTGATTTTAAATGAATAATTAATGTATTTATACCAATTCACAGGATTGCACCAAAAATACCATTCATCATTTTCAAAAAAGAAATCTTGCTTAAATTGATGACCATTAACATAATTCAATGTAGCAACAGCGTTGGTATATTGCTCTTGGCCCCAAGTTGTACCAATGTGTAATTCATCAAAAGAACTCGCTCTATTAACCCGACTCTGACTTTCAGAAGTCAATCCCTCATAGCGTAAAGCGCGAGCTAATGCAATTGAGTGCCACCCGTATCCAGGTGTACCTTGCGTCTGATCAACCACTTTTTTCAATAAAGTATCAGCATCTTCTGGATGACCCCGATAAACATCTAATGTCCCACGCATATAAAAATATTCGCGTGTTTGTTTTTCGCGAGAGCCATCTCGATCTTCCGCCTCATGGAAATATTTATCTGCTTCATCAAATTCTCCAAGAACAAGTTTGAACTCTGCATAATTATTGCTACTGTAATAGCCAGACCTAATTAACTCATCATAATAAAAATTAGCAGAATCTATTTCTAAACTATAATCAAATAAGATTGCTTTGTAATGATAGGTATAGAGATATTGTTGGTCGATGAAGGAATTCGCAAATAAACCTGCATTCAAATCGCCATCCCTTTTAAGTTTAATAAGCGAAGAATCTAAATACTTATACGCCATCGAAACATTTTCCTCAACTGTATTTTTTAGAAAAGGAAATAACTTAGAAGTATACATTCTATTTCGATGATATATCCATGCCAAGGAATTCAAAGACTCTAGTCCTTTTTCTATTTGAAAATTACGATCACGAACTCGAAGCAATGTTTCATAGGACTTTTGTGGATTTTCAATATTCTGATAACTCTTTTCCAACCAAAACGCAAGCTCACAGTAATCGTTGTGATATTGGTTAACACTCAAATATTTATATATATCACTTGTGCGAGTTCGAAGCTGTGCATCAAAATCCTTTTCAATTAGGTACATCGCTTTTTCCAAATCTGTAATGGCCAAACCAAAACCTAACTTATCATTGGCACGAAAATATTTAAATCCACCACTACACATATAGCCAATGTAATAGGTTGAGTCTGCTCGAATAAATCCTCTTGCCTTTTCCAACGTTTTTTCATCCTCATAATCCAAATATCTAAAATCGTCTTCAATTCCTTTACGAATACTAGACTGAGCAAACGTTACAATCTGGAACAGCCAGAAACACAAAATAAAGATTGCACGTAACAATCGTAATGACAGAAAAGATTTAATTTGAAAATTCATGATTAGTTTCCTATCCCAAGTTTGGCCAATCTTTCTAATTCTGAAACAACAATGTTTTGTAAAGACGTTTTTGAAGCTTCGCGATTTCGAAAAATCATTCGATGCTGCAAAACAGGTTGAGCTAAAGAGCGAATATCGTCTTCAATTACAAAATTACGCTGATTAACAAGTGCCCATGCCTTAAGACATTTGATGAAAATAATACCACCGCGTGTAGAACATCCTAAACTAATATCCGAATTCTTACGCGTACCTTGAACGATGTTTACTACGGATTTAACTAATTCTGGATGAATCAACACATTTTCAGCCTCCTGCTGCAAACCAATAATATCTGAATAAGTTAGAACCTGACTCACATTATTTCTAACATCGCCAATGGCAACATAATTATTATAAATATCAAGTTCCACCTCTTCAGAAACATAGCCAAAACTTATTTTCATAAAAAAACGATCTAATTGCGCCGCTGGCAAAGGGTATGTTCCCTCCATCTCAATTGGATTTTGAGTAGCAATGGTGAAAAATAATTTATCAAGTAGAAATGTTTTATCGCCTGCAGAAATTTGATTTTCTGCCATACATTCAAGCAACGCACTTTGCACTTTTGGTGACGCTCTATTAATTTCATCAGCAAGCAGGACATTGGTGAATAAGGGACCCTTCTTAAAAATAAATTCTTTCTTTGTATCATCAAAAATATGAGATCCAATTAAGTCCATAGGAAGTAAGTCAGGAGTAAACTGTATTCTTTTAAAAGAAACTGTTCCTGCTGCGCCCTCAGTTAACCCACCTGAAATTGACTGTGCAAGCGTCTTGGCCATTACAGTTTTTCCTGCACCTGGATTATCTTCAAGCAAAATATGACCACGAGCAAGCATAGCGGCGATCACAAATTTTACTTCTTGCGTCTTACCTCGAATAATTTTTTCGATATTGGAAGTGAGTAGCAACAGTTTTGTACTGTTATTTTCTAGTGGTGATAAAGGTTGATTGTCCATATTGAATTTAATATTCGTTTTGATTGTTAGCATTAGGTTTACGAAAGAATCGTTGGGCTCTAAAAATATTTAAATAATTTAAACACATCTTTAAAAATCCTATTTTATTTCTGATAGATGGAATCACGGAATTTCCAAAATAGGAAATGAGTTCCTTGTCGCCAGGAAGTAATTGAGCCGATGAATATTTCAAACGTAAATAGAGAAGCATAAAGTTCGCAAAACTACTTGCAAAAAGTGGATCTGTTTTTTCTTTAGCATAAGAAAGAGGTGTTTCAGTATCACGCTCCACGCCAGCCATGTGAAAATTATATAAGCCAAATTGATAGGCCCGATCTGCACGCTGAAGCGGATTCTTTGCGAATTTAAATAATAACCATAAAATCAGTAACCATAAAAATGGAATAAGAAAAATGAAAATGAGAATCCCAACTAACAGGTAAACGCCAATCCATAACAGTTGTTGCCAATTCTGATTATTCGTAAGTGATTTTTCATTCACCTTCTTTTTTTCTTCATCCTTTTTTACATCCTCCGCTCTCATCTTAATATGAATTTCATCAACAATGATAGGTTTTGGAAAGCCATTGACTTGCTCATCGATGCTCATTTCTGTTTTCGGTTGCGGGATTTTTTTAGACGCATCATCAAAAGAAACCAATACCAAAGAATCATTGGACTTTATGCAAGATAGTGTAGTGTCTTTTTCACCATAAAATACACGACAAACAGAAGCATCAATTTTAAATCTCCTGCTTTTGTTCAATTGGAAATCTTCATTAAAGAAAATAATTTTTTGAGCATCAATTTCCAATTGTTTCGATTTCAAATCAGGACCTGTTTCAGTTTTTCCATCTATCACCAGCCATTGCTCTTGTGGCGGCAGTGGTGGAGTGCCATCGGGGTGTGGCGCTTCGCGTTGGTCATCGTTTCCAATTGTCATATCAAAATCTAACCAACCATAATCTGGAAAGTAAACCTGTGTCCAAGCGTGTGCCTGGCTTGCATAAAACCAATACCAACCTTTGTTTTTGTCGGCGCGGTCAATCGTTGCAAAGCCAGTGGTAAAACGAGAAGGAATTCCAGCGGACCTGAGCAGAAACAAAGAAGCACCAGCAAAGTAAGTGCAATAACCAGCATGCGTTTTGAAAAGAAAAGAATACAACATCGATGTATTAGGAATATTTGGATCAGACGGTTTTCCTGGTGTTAAAGTATACCTGAATATTTTCTTGCCATCTTTATCTGTTTGTAAAAAGTAATTTCGAATTGCAATTACTTTATCAATTGGTGTCAACGCATCCTTTGTTATTCGTTTTGCGAGATTCGCAATAGAGTCATACAATGTCCCTTTAGGTATTGCTGTATAATATCTTAATACAGCAGTATCAGCGCTAGCATAGTCAATAACACTTCGCAACGCATTAAACCTTTGTTCTTGGTATTCGCTTAACTGAGCATTGCCAGAAGGATTATACACGAAATAAGCATTATTTAATTCTGAAACAGTACACTTTACACGGTAAGCAGATCGGAAAAGTTTTTTATAACCGCTATCAACCGGAATAGCTTGAACAAAATAAGCACTTGCTGGAGCAAGCAAAGCATGTTTCCATGTATTAGAAGAAACATACACCTGTGCCTCTACATACTTTCGCTGTTTTGATGCCAAACAATTTTTAATGATATTCCTATCCAATTTAGACCGGTACATCGCTAAGGAAGATGGATCAACATTAAATTCATCAAAATAAGGCATCGAAGCATCACGAATAAAACTCTCTTTTATAGGATCATACTTTGTCAAATAATGATAGACAAAATAAAGTGGCTGCGGTGTTCCATCTGGAAAATAATTTTTAAGCTTTGCGCAAAACATCATGTGATCGGCCTGACTCATTTTATCAGACATTTTCATAGTGTCTTTCAATTTATATCCATCATCCCCATCATCAAGTTTATTTCCACGCTCCAACAATCCATTTCGCTCATCATAAGCATTTGCTTTTTCCTTCCCCTTATTTTCATTTTCACCGCCATCAAATTGTCCCCCTTTCTCACCAATATATTTAGAATTTGTGTTAATAGCAGTGTCAGAAAAAAGTCTTGACAGCCAAAATGCACTGGTCACAAGTAAAAGAAAAACAAGTGTGCGAAGAAAAACTCGCTTTGATTTTTTAAAATCAAGGTCTATTAAATCAGCAAGTATTGGAGAAATAAAAAGCAGGTAGAGCGCATAAGCTAATACTGGAAATAAGGAAAAGAATAAAGTTGAAATGGAAAAATCGGTTTGCTCTTTTAATGCTACAATTGAGATGAGTGTCAAAAAAGCTGCAATAATTATAGGACTGAATTTTACTCGCTCCAATAAAAAGCCAAAAAGCCAACCGATTATAAAAAGTGTAGCATACAGTTTGAATTTTACGACAACTTGAAAAACATCAATTTCTCCGTCGAGCTGAGCCAGTATTCGGCCCAGCACCCAATAGACTATTAATAAAATTAAAAATGTAAAAACAAATCTCGCTCTAAAAAAATACAGTATAAAAGAAAACACCAATCCTAAACCAAAATAAAAAGCTTGATTTACAATACCTATATCTAAATTTGTATAGGACAAATTAAAAATAGCTAATGTAAAATAGGAAATAAAAAGTGTAGGCACAACAATGAAAAACAACTTAAAGAGAAGTTGAAAAATTGTTTTTCTATTTGATAAAATAGTACTCATACAGATTCATTAGCAGAAATAATCCAACTGTTACCTCTTTTAGTTAATAACTTAAGAATAGCACGTTCATTAATTATCAAGCGAGTTCGCAAAGGTGCAATTAACCAAGGCCTACGCAATTCAACTGCTGCCGTTTTTTCAGGAACAAAAAACAAATTGCGAATGCTAAAATTAAAAGGAGACCCGATTGCATCTGACAAACGGACCACAACAATTGGGGTCTGCTCCGGCAACCTTTCAATAACCTTTTGCACTTCAGCTGCTGACGAGAAAGCCGACAAGCAAACAAATGCAGCTTTACTCGAACTAATCAATTCACTTGGAATATTTTCACTCTGCCAATGTGCAGCCGAGATGTGAAACAGTTCATTTTTAGCATCGCCCATGCCAGAAATTTTTTGAAGTTCTTGGTCATACTGAATTTTAACTTCAAAACCATTTTGCTGCAAAGCTTCGAAAATATTTCTTACTTTATCCTTATAACTATTTAATATTTCTCGTTCAAAAATTCCATTCAAACCGACTGTGACATCAGCAAAAAAGCTTGCATAAAAATACAAATGAGATGCATACGGATCTTTTGTTTCAGGTATTCGAACTACCAATTGGCCATTACGCGCATATATTTTCCATACAATTCTTCGCACATCATCGCCAGTTTCAAAATCTTTATAATTAATATATTCTCCTTCGCTTGGTTTTGGTATTTCGATGCGTTCCGTTTGTTCTTCCGTTGTATTGGGCTGCGCGACTACAGCTTTTTCTTTTTGAATCTGTGGCAAAGTATAAAACTGTTGGCGAGCTAAAAGCGTATAGGGAATTCCAAATAACCTAAACATGTCGCAAAACTGAAGTTGAACTTCTTCAACATCATAAATCCCTCGGTCGTGCAAATCAGCCATAGCCGTTCCCCGAATCAATTTACGAATAATGCTATTTTTACGGTATATATTTTCATCTAGTATTATCGGATTAGACATTTTATAATCCGAAAAAACAACGCGAGCTCGAACGGATCCGAGAAAAGGACGTAAGACACCGTTTAGCAATACAGCTACAGAAACCATTCCCGCTTCTACCTTTTCTGCAGTGCCAATTTGTATTTTAAATTCTATTTTCTTTTGTTTGACTCTGTAAATAAAATGAAGCCATGCTAAAAAGACTGTAATCAAACTAAATGAAAATAGAAATAAAACTACCCACCCTATGATTAAAAAAAAGAGATGCATGACTATCCAAACTAGCTCCTCTGGATCTTTTCCGTATTGTTTTTTTAAGCCATACCAACTCATCCAAAATAGAAAAGCACTCAGCACTAATTGCCAACTGACAAGTGTGTAATTAGACCAATATGCTAAACGACGTAAACGCATTTATTTAAAACGAATTCCTTGACCTTAAAGATATGCAGATTGTCAATCCGACAATGAGTAGAATTTCAAAATTAAATCTATTAAGTAAAAAATATGCTTAGGGCCATGTCAACTATAAAATGTCAAGCTTGAAATATAAAAGTCCAAGCACATTTACCTATATTTACACCTTTATATCCAAACTGATTTCTTCCAGTAGCGTTTGGGTTTTTTATAGACACAATGAAACTTCAGAACCACCTTTTTCTATTCTTTCTTTCAACATTGTTGTGTTTAGCATCCTGTGGTACCGGAACCAAACCTGTAGCTGCAGATTCGCTTTTAGGGAAGGACTCCATCGTTACCATCAATGAACAAATTAGAAAAGACCCTGGCAACCTAAACCTTTATTTAGAACGTTCTAAGATTTACTTAGCTCGCAAGGACTATGGCGCTTCAATGGCTGATATAGATAGAATAATTGCCATTGACAGCAGTAAAGCTGATTTTTTAATTGCAGCAGCAGATCTAAATTTCTTTACAGGAAGGGTTACACGTGCAAAACAACTACTTGACCGTGCTGTACTTGTAAATCCAACTAATATCGATTGCCTGCTTCGACTTGCACAACTCTACCATTACCTTACAAAATTTGATGAGGAAATGAAATTGATTGACCGCGCTCTTCACCAAGATGTTCACTTCGCACAAGCATATTTTATGAAAGGAATGTTATTTAAAGAACGTGGCGATACCATGCGCGCCATATCAAGTATGCAAACAGCAGTTGAACAAGACCCTGACTATTACAATGCCTACATTCAACTAGGAATAATGAATGCTGCTAAGAAAAACTCAATAGCTGAAACCTACTACTTAAATGCCTTAAAAGTAAATGTTAGCAGTGTAGAAGCATTGTATAATTTAGGAATGTATTATCAAGAAATCGACAATTATAATGCTGCAATAGAAACCTATACAACCTTATTAAAAGTAAACCCGCATCATTTCGACTCCCATTTCAATTTAGGGATGTTGCATACTGTAAAACTTGGTGTAGTCGATGAAGGGATGCGCTATTTTAATGAAGCAATTGCTGATAACCCAAAAGAACCACGAGGTTATTACGGAAGAGCATACTGCTTTGAAAAAAAGGGAGATGTCACAAATGCTACAATCGATTACAAAATGGCATTAACAGTTGACCCTGACTACACAAATGCCGCTATTGCCCTTTCAAGATTAGGAAAATAAAGATTTGAGCAATTTAAAATTCCAAAAATCCTTTGGCGTGTTTTTGAAGTAATTTAAGCGTTACTTCATCAACAAGTTTAAACTCACTATTCACCATTTTTTTTATCCCAGAAATTGGCAGATTATACGGATAAACAGATACACTTAAATAGTTGAGTGCATTTGATATCTGGTCGAGACCTCGAAGATTCCCAGAACGCCCGTCAGAAACTCCAACCATAGCAACCTTTTTATGTTGTAAATCAATAGGGTTAATGCCATCCAAAAACAACTTAAAAATGCCTGGAAAAGTCCCTTGATATTCAGGTAAAATGATAATTAATTTAGATGAAGGCCGTATGTACTTATTGATTAGACTATCAAACTCAATAGTCTTAGGATCAGAAAGATAAGAAAATGCAAAGTCTACTGGTAATTCCAGAAGTGAGAAAATCTGGCATTCATTTCCAGATTGTTTTAAAATCTCTTCATAAGCTTGAGAAACGATGAGAGTTTTACTGAATTGCCTATTTGTACCAGAAATAATTGTAATCATAGTTGACAATTTATTAAACGCTTTTGTTGAAAATTTCCATTTAACCTCCGTCAACGCGGAAATCAATTTCTTACCTTCGGACTAAATTTAAGAACAGTAACAGTTAAGCAAAGTAAAGGAATTTCTTTTTATGAATTGAAAACAATTTCTTAATCAACAACAATTGAAATAAAATACAAAAATAGTTTCTTAAATTATCCGAGTTGATTAATTATTAAATTCTGCACTAGCAGATGTAAGGTAAAAAATGGGAAAAATAATTGCAATTGCAAACCAAAAAGGCGGAGTAGGAAAAACTACTACTGCAATCAATTTAGCTGCGAGTTTCGCTGTATTAGAGTATCGAACGCTGTTAGTCGATGCTGATCCACAAGCTAATGCAACCTCAGGCGTTGGGTTTGATCCGAAAAACATTAAAACAAGTATATATGAATGCATCATTGACGGGAAAGAGCCGAAAGACATCATATTACAAACTACTACACCAAACCTTGATTTACTCCCTGCTCACATTGACCTTGTTGGTGCAGAAATTGAAATGATTAATCTTCCTAATCGTGAGAAAATGATGCGCCATGTGCTGGCGAAAGTAAAAGAAGATTATGATTTTATTATTCTCGATTGTTCCCCATCACTTGGTTTAGTTACGCTGAATAGCCTTACCGCAGCCGATTCTGTAATTATTCCTGTTCAATGTGAATATTTTGCACTTGAAGGTCTCGGTAAATTGCTCAACACAATAAAAATTGTTCAAACACGTCTCAACCCTGATCTCGGCATAGAAGGAATACTACTTACAATGTATGACATTCGACTTCGATTGAGCAACCAAGTTGTTGAGGAAGTCAAAACACATTTCCAATCGATGGTGTTTGATACTATTATTCAACGAAATACAAAATTAGGAGAAGCTCCAAGCTTCGGCGAAACAATTATTATGCATGATGCAACAAGTAAAGGAGCTATTAATTACTTAAATCTTGCTAGAGAAGTTTTGCAAAAAAACAACATGACTAGATTGAGCGACGAAGAAAAAATTATTAATAACACACAAAATTAAAAGAAGATTTCATTTTTTGAAATTGAAATCTATTGACCATGAACAATAAACGCAACGCACTCGGACGAGGACTAAGCGCACTTTTAGAAAGTGCATCGACAGATATTACATCCAACATAAAATCGAATAACGAATTAGGTGCTGTAGTAGGTGCTGTAACGAATTTGCCACTCTTACAGATTGAAGTCAATCCATTTCAACCTCGCTCCCACTTTGAGCAACAAGCACTAAATGAATTAGTAGAATCAATAAAATTACATGGGATCATTCAACCTGTTACAGTAAGAAAAATGGGATATGATCGCTTCCAATTAATTTCTGGAGAAAGGCGATTTCGCGCATCGCAATTAGCAGGATTAGAAACCATTCCTGCCTACGTAAGAGTAGCAAACGACCAAGCGATGTTGGAAATGGCATTGGTAGAAAATATCCAAAGAGAAAATCTAGACGCAATTGAAATTGCAATTAGCTATAAGCGACTCATTGAAGAATGTAGTTTGACCCAAGAACAACTCAGCGAAAAAGTAAGCAAACAACGATCGACAGTTACAAATTACTTACGCCTACTAAAACTTCCGCCTGAAGTTCAACTTGGAATTCGAGAAAAGAAAATATCAATGGGCCATGCGCGTGCATTGATTAATGTAGAAAAAGCGGAGGATATGGTAGAGATTTATCATCGCATAATGGAAGACGACCTTTCTGTTCGTGATGTAGAAGAACTAACCCGTGATAAGAAAAAAATAGAACCCCGGTTAAAACACAAAAATTTAACAGGAAATTTAACTGAAAAATACAGCGATAAATTAAAAAGTCTATCCAAGCAGTACAATGCAAAAATTGAATTAAAAAGCAATGTACAAGGTGCAGGGAAAATTATTATTCCTTTCGCAAATGAAGATGACCTTGATAAAATTATAGACGCGCTTGACATTTAAGTTCCAATTCTATCCTAAATATAATTTTGTAATCTTCGATATCTAAATCTAAATTCAGAAAATGCGGTATTGGATATTTTCTATTTTACTTTTTCTTCTTCCTCAATTCGTCCAAGCACAATTATCTTTTGCTAAACGTACAAATTATACGCAACCCAATAATATAAGCTTGCACAAGCTAAGTGCTTTCGATACGCTTACCAAAATAAACAAGATTGGACCAAAACAAATTGCAATCATGAGCACCTGCTTGCCTGGTCTTGGACAAATTTACAATCACAAATGGTGGAAAACTCCAATTATATACGCAGGGTTTGCCGGGCTTGTTTATGGATTTTCATTTAATCATAAAATTTATAATGAATATAGAAATGCCCTACATTACCGATACGACGATGATCCAACTACCAATGATAATTTTCAAAATTATTCAGATGATAATTTAGTTACGCTAAAAAATTACTACCAACGTTACAGAGATTTAACCATCATTGGCATGGCAGCACTCTATACCTTACAAATTGTTGATGCCACCGTTGACGCTCACCTAAAAACCTTCGACGTGAGCGATAAGTTATCCTTACAAGTAAAACCCATGCTTTACCCTTCAACTAATGGTTTGGTAGGAATGTTTGGTATTCGATTGAATTACCGATAAAATAGCACTTTATTAGCTAGCTTTTTTAACTAAAATGAACACCATTCCTACAATAATACGTCCTTAAATCAGTTAAAGGAGTTTGTTGCCTATAATTACTTAATTTTGAGGGATGTCATTCAACACAATTTGCGTTAAGTTATTGATTAGCTGTGCTTTTAGCTTGGCCTTGCCAACTCTTGCGCATTCTCAAGTAAATTTAATCGCCAAAAAAAATGTTATTCAATTCTCTGGAATTGCTGTTGACGCTGACAGTCTAACTCCACTACCCTATGTCGCAATCATCATAAGGAACAAAGAACGTGGTGTATACAGCAATGAAAATGGATATTATTCATTCGTGGTAGAACCAAATGATACGCTCGATTTTTACGCACTTGGGTACCACAGAGCTGGCTTTATAATCTCAGATACAATTTCAACTAATCACTACACGCATGTACAAGCCCTACGCATTGATACAATTTTACTGCAAGTGGCTGTTATTTATCCTTGGCCTTCGAAAGAGCAGTTCAAAAATGCTTTTTTAAATTCAGATATACCGGGAGACAATTTAGAACGAGCGCGGTATAATTTAGCACAAGCACAAATGATTCGAGTAGCACAAAGTGTAGCAATGGATGCTGGCATGATTTACAGATCCTCCATGCAACAACAAACCAATAAAAATTATTACGCAGGACAAAAACCTCCCAACAACTTATTGAATCCTATTGCCTGGGCCCAGTTCCTAAAAGCAATTCGTAATGGTGAACTTAAAGGAAATTAAAAAAGATTCCAATCTGCATGACTATTTTTCATTTCAAGGAATTCTTTTTTATAAAAGCTAAGGACTTCATTTCTCTACGAACACTTCTGTCCTTATTTTTTCTATTTTCTTTTACAACTATAAATTCACAGACAGCAACAGTAGAAGGAACTGTAAAAGACTCTGCCGGCTCTGGTGTAGAAAATGTTTACGTTGGTTACGTAGGCAGTAAAGATGCTATATACACTGATGCAAAAGGTAATTTTAAAATTACAATACCAGCAGGAAAAGATATTTCCATTGCAGCAACAAGCACAGGATACACTGCTTTCAGATTGACCTTAAAACTTTCTGAAGGTGAAAAATACCGAATGACTATTTTATTAAAGAAGAAAAAAATTATAGGTGGTGTAGTTGAAATTATTGACACCATTCGCTCTGCCGATTTTATACCAACGCATATATTCGATCACCTGCCAGGACCAAGTGTTGACATCTCAGCCATTCTCCGATTTGCAGGTGCACAATCAAGCAACGAGTTAAGTAACCAGTATTCCGTTAGAGGAGGAAATTTTGATGAAAATTTAGTGTATGTAAATGACATTGAAGTTTACCGCCCGTTCCTAACACGCTCTGGCCAGCAAGAAGGATTAAGTTTTGTGAATGTGGATATGACCGAAGGTGTGCTTTTTTCCACAGGTGGATTCGAAGCAAAATATGGCGATAAAATGTCTTCGGTGCTTGACATAAAATACCGAACACCATCTAAATTCAAAGGAGTTGCATCAGCAAGTTTATTAGGTTTTAATGCAGAGGTAGAAGGTGCAAATAAAAACAAGCGACTAACATGGATGATTGGCATACGCAATAAATCAAATCGTTATCTTTTGCAATCACTCGATACGAAAGGAGATTACAATGTAAAATTCAATGACATTCAAACTTTAGTAACCTATAATTTTACAGATAATTGGTCAATAGACTATTTGGGCTCGTATGCTGAAAATCGTTACAACTTAATTCCTGCAACAAGAGAAACTGACTTTGGAACACTAAATAACGCTTTGCGTTTTACTGTTTATTTCGATGGCCAGGCAATCAATCGATTTCAAACTTTATTCAATGCTTTATCACTCAATTTTGACAACCACCAGCATTGGCGCACAAAATTTATAATATCATCGTTCAACACGTATGAATCAGAAACGTTCGATATTCAAGGTCAATATTACATTGACCAACTAGAGGCCGATTTTGGCAAGCCAACTTTTGGACAGGTTTCTTTTAACCGTGGCGTGGGAACATTTTTAAATCATGCAAGAAATTATTTAGATGCATGGGTAAATAATGCAGAAATAAAAACCTGGAGAACTGGAGAAAAATTTACCTGGCAATTTGGTGCACGTTTTGAAAACGACCGGATAACAGATGAATTGAGTGAATGGAATAACGTGGACTCGGCGGGCTACTCTATCCCCTACCAACCAACTAATAGTCTCAATTTACAAGAAGTTGTAAAAAGTAAGGCACAGCTATTTTCAAACAGAGTGATGGGCTATGCGCAAGTTCGTTATTTAAGTGTTTTAAAAGATTCATCTCAACTTTCAGCAACATTTGGAATTCGTGCAAATTATTGGGACTTGAATAATCAAATCATTGTAAGTCCGCGCGGACAAGTCACCTTTAAACCAAACTGGAAAAAAAATATTATTTTTAAAGCAGCAGCTGGCCTTTACAGTCAACCACCTTTTTACCGAGAGCTCCGTGGCTTCGATGGAACAATAAATGAATCTATTCGAGCCCAAACATCAGTGCACGGTGTATTGAGCAGCGATTGGAGCTTTAAGGCTTGGAACAGACCAATGCGCTTTATTGTAGAAGGATATTATAAGTACCTCGACAATTTAATCCCATATGAAGTAAATGATGTTCGAATTAGATATTATGGCAAAAACCTATCACATGGCTACGCTTATGGGCTCGATTTAAAATTAAATGGACAAATTGTAAATGGTGTTGAGTCATGGGCCAACCTGTCTATTCTTCAAACAAAAGAAGATTTATATAACGATAATTATTATCTCTATTTAAATTCAGATGGCGATACAATTATTCCAGGATACACTTTTAATAATGTGCGTCACGATAGCATTATACAAATCCCAGGAATGATTCCTCGACCAACAGAACAATTTCTAACATTTGCATTATACTTCCAAGATTATTTACCTATTCTTCCCGACTGTAAAATGAATCTTGGATTAATCGTTGGAACAGGATTACCATTTGGTCCACCAACACATGAGCGATACAAAGCCATATTTAGAATGCCACCTTATAAACGAGTTGACATTGGATTTTCCTATCAAATTATAAAAGCAGAAAAACCATTAAGCAAAAACAATCCTTTTCATTTAATGAAATCACTTTGGATGGGAGTTGAGGTTTTCAATCTACTTCAAATACAAAATACACTTTCCTACTACTGGGTAAAAGATGTGACTGGAAGATCTTATGCTATTCCAAATTATTTAACAAATAGACAGTTAAACGTAAGAATGATTGTACATTTTTAATTCGTTTATATCAACTTTACTTTTGCTGTGAAATTGTTTTACAAAATAATAATTCTCCTGCAATTACAACAGAATAAAAAATGGTGCAATTACTAATTTATAGGTGACTTGGCAGTATTGTATTTCTTATTCGCCTTATCTTGTAGCAGCAATTCATAACATGTAATAAAAACAATAAAATACCAACAGAAGTTAAATGACAAAAAAAACAACACTTCTACTGCTAGCAACATTGAATATTAGTTTTGCATTTAGTCAAAATACTTTCAAAGCTATTTTGAAGAACAGCGCTACGCAAGAAAACTTAGTTGGTGTGACAGTAGTTCATAAAGGAACAAGCAAAGGAGCAAGTTCAAATGTAAACGGAGAAGTTACAATCAATGACATACCTGATGGTGAGCAGACAATTGTATTTAGTTCTATCGGCTATAAAAAATTAGAGCAAACATATACTTTTCCAATATCAACTAATTCACCCCAGATAATTTTGCTTTTACAAGTTATTGGTCAATTGGATGAAATAATAATTGAAGCAACAAGAGGAAATAAAACCATTGACAACATTCCGACACGTGTGGAAGTTCTGACAGAAGAAATTGATGAGGCCAGCACAATGGATCCAAGTAAAATTGCTCATCTAATTACACACAGCACAGGAATTCAAGTACAACAAACTTCTGCAACAAGTAACACAGCCAATGTGCGGATACAAGGACTTGACGGCAGATACACACAAATTCTGAAAGACGGATTTCCACTTTACGGCGGCTTTTCAGGAAGTTTGAGTATTATGCAAATTCCACCGCTTGATTTACGACAAGTAGAATATATTAAAGGAGGTGCATCAACCTTGTATGGTGGCGGTGCAATATCTGGTTTGATCAATTTGATTTCAAAAGAGCCAACAAATGAAGAAACGCTTTTGCATTTGAACGGTTCTCACATTGGTGCGTTTGATGTGAACGCTTTTTTGAGCCGAAGAACAGGTAAAATTGCTTTCACTTTGCTTGGACAACGGAATACGCATACCTATTTTGACGCAGATAAAGATGGATTTACCGATCTACCACAATTAACAAAATATAATTTAAATCCCAAACTTTTTTTCTACTTCACCGACAAATCAAAACTTACATTGGGTGGAACTTTTACAAATGAAATAAGGCAAGGTGGTGACATTTATTTATTGAACAACCAATACGCAGACACAAATCATTTTTACAAAGAACAGAACGACATTAAGCGTGTTACAACACAACTTAAATTTGATCACAAGTTAAACGAAAAAAGTTCATTGACAGTTCGAAATAGTTTCAATAATTTTCAACGGGCAATGGAAATCACACCCTCAAAAGCATTACAGCAATATCGCTTTTCAGGACAGCAACTTTCAACTTTTTCGGAAGTGGCATATACTTTTCGCCAAAAAGAAAATGTATTGATAACAGGGTTGAACTTTTACAGCGACAATTTTTGGGAAGACAGTTTGCAAAGTTCGTTAATGCGAAACGAAGAATATAAAACCATAGGTACATTTGCCAATTATATTTTTGACATCGGTAAGAAACTCTCTATTGAAACAGGTTTCAGAGGAGATTATGTTATAGCTGAAAAGTTTTTTGCATTGCCAAGAGTTTCAGCACTGTTCAAGTGGACACAAAAACTCACCACACGAATTGGCGGTGGCATGGGCTATCGTAACCCTACAATCTTTAACCAGGAGGCGGAATTGCTCGGCTATCAGAATGTATTACCGATTGACAAGCAAAAAGTAATTGCTGAACAATCTTATGGTGGCAACGCTGACATCGGTTTCAAAACAACAATCGGAGACAATTGTTTTGTCAACATCAATCAAATGTTTTTCTTCACCTATCTTGACAAACCTGTAATCATTTCAGACACAGGAAGCGCAAGCGGAGTTTTTCATTTTATAAATGCAAATGGTTATACACAAAGTTATGGAGGAGAAACATTTTTCAAATTCGGATTTTATAATTTTGTTTTATTTGTTGGCTATACTTACACCAATGCGACCAATCATTTCAACGACACTATTTCCGACTTGACGCTTACTCCACATCACAGTTTAAAAGGTGATTTACTTTATGCACTTCCTGGCAAGTGGCGAATCGGACTTGATTATGAATTTAAAAGCAGTCAGACACTTTCCAACGGAACAAAGACAAAGGACTTTTGGACTTATGGTGCAATTGTAGAATACACTTGGAAAAACTTTACCTACTTCGGAAATGTAGAAAACTTTACCAATTTTCGACAAACAAATTTAGGTAGTTTAAATTCATCACCATACAACACACCGCAGTTCACTGAAGTTTGGGCACCGCTGGATGGCATTGTTTTCAACGCTGGTTTTAAAGTACGATTATAGAATAGTATTGTAAAATGGAAAAACACAGATCGAATCGTTAGCAATCAAAATGAAAATACACAGAAAAATATATTGGCTGCTATTGGGACTACTAATTTTTACAAATTGCAAAAAGGAACCGTTTAATTATCGAAACAAATTTTTAGGAGAATGGGAATTTAAAGTAGATAGAACCGAATTCAATACAGACAGTGTAGGTTATTATTACCATGACTCCTTAACATTTTTTGGGAAAATTAAATATGGCACAAATGATGATGAAATTCTAATTGAATATTCCAATGATAATTCCATAATGCTAACAATAGACAAAGAGAATATATTGTCAAATTTCCCTTCTCACTATTGCAATGGGGAATTTGACGGAAATGGAAAAATACATCTCTATTTAAGATGGGGAGGCCTTGGTGCAGCGGTGACTCATACAGTTGATGGAGAAAAAAAATGAGGTACCTTTAATTACTCATACTTAAACTAAATTAAAATGAAAAAATCAATTCTAATCTCAATCGCTTTGATGTTCGTCATGACGATTTCTAAAGCTCAAACGCCAATGCAATTAACGGGTAACGATTGCAACGGAAACCCACACGACTTATTTGCCGACCTTGATGCAGGTAAAGCAGTAGTTATTTTCTTCTTTATGCCAAGTTGCGGAACTTGCCCACCCCCTGCACAAAAAGTACAAGCAATGGCAAATAATGTAATGTTGACTTATCCAGGAATGGTTACTGGTTATGCAATGCCGTTTAACAACACCACTACCTGCGCGGCTACTTCTTCCTGGGTTACAACAAGTGGAGTTCCATTTTATGCACCTTATAGCACTGGAGCTACTCAGGTTGCCAATTATGGTGGATTCGGAATGCCGACTGTTGTCTTACTTGGTGGTGCAGCGCCAAATCGCAGAGTGATGTTTTCAACGCAGAGTTTTGCAACCAGCGACACTACTATAATGCGAGATAGTATTTTGGCTTTGTTCAACGCAACAAGTATTGATGATTTGCCAATTGGAGTAAATGCTTTCAGTGTGTTCCCAAATCCTGCAAGCGAAAATATTTCTATCAATATAGATTTGAAAGGAACTTCAAATTTGCTGATTGATGTTACTGATATCACTGGAAAGCAGGTTGCTATTATTTCTGATGAAATACAAAATGGAATTATCACAAAGCAATTCAACACTACTGCATTGCCAAACGGAAATTATTTTATCCGTATACATGTGAATGGAAAAACTGCAATACAAAAACTCATATTAAAACACTAAGCATGACAATTCTTTCAAAAATAATTTTAGCAGCAGGCACAATACTTACGGCTACTGCTATTTCTTTTGCTCAAAACGCATTGTTCATTCCACCAACACTTACAGGTACAACATTCAACCTGAATATTCAAAACGGGACAACACAATTTTATACAAACATCAACACACCTACTTACGGAATAAACGGTGCGTTACTTGCCCCGACATTGATTGTTAATAAATGGGATTGGGTAACGATGAATGTTACAAACAACCTCACTGGTTTTGGAAATTCAACTACCATTCACTGGCATGGTTTACATGTTCCGGCAATGGATGATGGAGGTCCTCATCAGGTTATTGCGCAAACAACAACATGGAGTCCTAATTTTCAAATTTTAAATTCAGCGGGTACATTTTGGTATCATCCGCACGGTGATAACAAAACTGATCTACATGTTTCAAAAGGTATTGCAGGAATGATAATAATAAAAGACAGCATCGAAGCTGGTTTGACACTTCCGAGAACTTACGGAACAGATGATTTTCCGATTATCGTTCAGACAAAGGCCTTTGACATTCTTAACCAAATTGCAATTGCAACAGAATTGGATACAGCAATATGTGTTAATGGAACAGTAAATCCCTTCCTTGATGCACCTGCACAGGTTATTCGTTTGCGTTTACTCAATGGATCATCATCACGAGTTTATAATTTTGGTTTCACCGCTAATAATCCTTTCAAATTAATTGCCACTGATGCAGGTTTGCTTGACAGTGCAATTACATTAACAAGAATAAGATTAAGTCCCGGTGAGAGAGCTGAAATATTGCTTGACCTGCAAGGTATGATAGGACAAACTATTTATTTAAATAGTTTCAGTTCTGAGTTTCCTAATGGAATTTATGGGGCAACAACAGTTACAGGAATGATGGGAGGAAATATTCCAGACTATAATTTAAATCCCTTAAATGGTGCTGATTTTGGAATACTTCAAATCAATGTTGTAGCACAAACAGGAAATCCTATTACAACAATGCCAACAACACTTAGTACAAATACACCATGGACGAATTTCTCTGTTTCAAGAAATTTCAACCTTGCACCCGATACAATGATGTGTGCTCAATGTCAAGTAGCAGGCCCCTTTAACATTAATGGAGTCCATTTTGATATGAACACAATAAACGAAACTGTCTATCTCAATACAACTGAAAAATGGAGAGTAACCAATAACACAGGCATTGCACATCCATTTCATATCCACGATATGCACTTTTATATTTTAAATATAGATGGTGGACCAGTTCCAAATTATGAGCAGGGGAAAAAAGATGTTGTGCTCGTAATGCCAATGCAATATGTAGAATTCATTACAAAGTTTGAAGATTTTGCTGACGACAGCATTCCATATATGTATCACTGCCATTTACTGCATCACGAAGATGATGGAATGATGGGTAGTTTCAAAGTGATAGATACAACAGCTACAAGTATTTCAGAAATAGAGAAAAATAATTTCGCTGTTTTTCCTAATCCAGCAAACGATTTTCTAACTATCACATCAGCTGACAACAAAATTTTTTCTGTAACTATTTTTAATTCACTTGGAGAAAAAATTTATTCTGCACAAGCAACTACAAACTTAAATGTGGAAACTGTAAATTTTTCTAGCGGCCTTTATTTTGTACAAATCATTACTGACAAAAAATCTTTCACCAAAAAAATAATCAAAAAATGAAATGTTTTTTCACTCTTTTAGCACTTGTATTTTGTGTTTCTTTAAATGCACAAATTACTTGGTCCATGGGAATGAATATTTCCACCAACACTTACAGCAACATGCACCCAAGAATGACTTTAGATCGTTCTGGAAATCCATTAGTCATTTGGGGTAGAATGAGTGATGCATCTGTTTTCTTTTCGCGATGGTCAGGAACAATGTTTACCACTCCAGTAAAATTAAACGGCACACTTAGCGTTGCAGCAGCAAGTTGGATGGGAGCGGATATTGCCTCTCATGGCGACACAATATTTGTGGTGATGAAAGAAATTCCAGAAGCCGACACAGCAAGACATATTTACATCGTAAAATCATTCGATGGTGGAATAACTTTCTCATCGCCTTTGCAGGTCGATCATATTGCAGACAGTATTTCCCGTTTCCCGACAATTACAACCGATGCAACAGGAAATCCCATTGTAGCTTTTATGAAATTAGATCCCTTTTTTGGAGATATTCGATGGGTAGTTGCAAAGTCAACAGATTATGGAAATACATTTTCAACAGATGTAAAAGCAAGCGGCTGGGGAAATTCAGCAGAGGTTTGTGATTGTTGTCCTGGTGCAATTGTTTCTAGCGGAAATACTTGTTCAATGCTTTACCGTGATAACAACACAAACATTCGAGATACTTGGGCTGGTATTTCAACAAACAATGCAACATCATTCGCAAGTGGTTTTGCTGTAGATAATAACAATTGGATGCTGATGAGTTGTCCGGCAAGTGGGCCCGATGGAGTGATAATTGGTGACACATTGTATTCAACTTTTATGAATGGAATGGGCGGAAACTACAGAACCTATTTAAGCAAATCTTCAATCAGCACAGGAGCAGTAAATACTGTTTCAAATCTTACAGGACCAATCACAGGGCTAGGCCAACAGAATTACCCGCGAATTGCAACCGATGGAACAGCCATGGCAATTGTATGGAGACAAGTTGTTAGTACTGTAGTGCAACTTCCTATTTTATTTACAAATGATATTGCAAACGGATTTACTGCTGCCTATGATACAGTAGATGTAATCAACATAACCAATACAGATGTAGCCATGAGTAACGGAAATATTTTTGTGGTATGGCAAGATGATGCAAGTGGGACAGTGAAATATCGCAGTGGTACTTACACACAAGTAAACACAGGAATAAAAGAAATAACAGAAACTAATTTTACTGTATATCCAAATCCAGTTTCAACAACCATCACATTGCAATCAAATATTGACTTACAAAATGCAGAAATAAAAATATTTAATCTATTGGGTGAATTAGTTTTAACAAAATCTAACATCAGGAACGCTACAATTGATGTTGAAACATTAACCAATGGCATCTATTTTTTACAAGTAAGATCAAACAATAATTTCTTAACTCAAAAATTTATTAAGCAATAAGAAATTAATGTTAAAAATAATATAGTTATGAGTAGATCGGACATTATGGACAGATTCTAATTAATGAATTGAAATTAGAACTAGATGCGAAAATAAATATTATTCACTTACAGGAATCGAAACGGCATAATCCAATACCTCACCTATTCTTGTGTCGGTCATTAAAAATTGATACCCCCATACTGGAGTTGTGTTTGTAGAATCCCAACCT
>NSIF01000020.1 GCA_002737665.1 Flavobacteriales bacterium
GTAAGTTGTTGTTATGAGCGGAGTAACCACCACCGAAGCGCCCGTTAAATTCCCTGGCATCCAAGTGTAAGTTAAGCCCCCAGAAGCAGTTAATGTGGAAGTGCCGCCAGAACAAACTGAGGCCGGATTGCTGCCAACAGTAATTACCGGCGATGGACTTATGGTCAGCACAAATGTGCTTGGCGCACTTGTACCACAAGGAACAGTTACCGTCACAGAAATATTACCAGAGGTACTGCCTGCTGTTAAATTGATCGAGGTTGTTCCCTGTCCAGAATTAATTGTTGATCCAGTAGGAACGGTCCAAGTATAAGTTGTGGCTCCTGGAATAGGAACAATAGAATAATTACCAGAAGCGTTTGCACAAAGTGATGCACTACCGGTGATAACACCAGGAGTGGGTGGAGCAGATGATGTGTAGGTAAATGTTACAACGCCGTTGCTAGATCGAGTGCCGGATGTATTTGTTTGATTTGTTCCTCCATTATAAGAAGTTCCTCCATAGCTACCCGGTTGACAAACCAGAACATTTCCTCCACCATCGCCGCCGTTATATCCACCGCCACCACCACCGCCACCACAATTACCACCTCCAGCGCCGCCGCTACCATAACCTCCTGGGCCATTCTGATAACAAGTGTTCATATAAGGTGTGCCACCTGATCCACCAGTCAATGGGGTTGTTGCTGGGGCGGCTGCACCACAGCCCGAAGATCCTTTACAACCTTGTCCGTTTGAATTCCAACCTGCTCCACCACCACCTGTTCCATTTCCATTATTACAAGGTCCGCAGTTACCACCTGATCCTGCACCAGCTAGATTCGAAAGTCCAGGGCCTCCACCACTATATCCACAAGAACCGCTTCCACCACCTCCACCTGCAGCAATTAAAGGATTAGTTGTACTTACAGAATCCCAAACAAAAGATCCACCGCCGCCACCACCATTCAAGTTACCACAACCTCCTGAACCATTAATACCCATCTGTCCAACCATAATCTTTAATACCTGCCCTGGCGTTACAGTAAAAGTGCCAATAATATTCGCCCCTAAACCGCCCGCAGGAGGAGGACCATAAGAAGCTGTTCCTCCTTGCGCACCAGAAGCGTTAATAACAATTGAGGAAACACAAGATGGTATGGTAAATCTTTGGAGTGAACCTGTATAATTAAAAGTCTGAACAGTTTGTGCATTAGCTGTAGTGGCCGTAAAAAAAACAGACAAACAAATTAAAAATGTACTTTGTTTCATAATAACAATGGATTATAAAAATTTTAAAGAAATTGTTTTTTCAAAAATAATTTTTTTATTTCAATAAACAACATTTTTACCTAAATTATAAAAAATAACCAAGTGTGCCAGCCAAAACAATTAAAAGGCCTGAGTCTATTTTCTTCCAAAGTAATAATCCCAAAACCAATCCAAATATTAGAAGCGACTGCCACTGCAGAGGGGCACTTTTACCAATGACCCAAACAGAAGCAACTATCATCCCAATTACGGCAGGCCTAACACCCATAAAAATGGCTTCAATCGATGGCCTTCGTTTAATTCGATCTACAAATTGTTGTGTAAACACCATTAATAATGCCGGAGGAATAAAAATTGCAGTTGCAGAAACAATTGCGCCTAAAACACCAGCAACTCTATAGCCAACAAAAGATGCCGTAATTGCAACTGGACCTGGCGTGACTTGTCCTAAAGCAATTCCATCTGCAAATTCCTTCGCACTCAGCCAATGCTGTAACCCAACAACAATTTTTTCAATTGCTGGAATAAAAACATACCCTCCTCCGAATAAGGTGACGCTCATGCCTCCAAATGTAAGTGCGAGCATTCGCAATTCTTGTAAAAGAAGCGATGCTGGGTGGAAAAAATAAATAAAACAGCCAATAATCAGCAAACAAATTATAGCTCGAAGGGGCGACTTTAAAAATAAAGGCGTAGCTTGAATTTGTATATGTTGAGTTGCTAATTTATTTTTTAAAAAAATAAATCCCATAAATCCAGAAATAGTAATTAATAAGAGTGTCACTAAAAAACCTTTCAGTAAAATGATGGCCAGCCCTGCAGCAACAACAATAAAAATTTGCATTGGATATTTAAGATTTTTTTTTGCCAAGGACCATGCAGTAGCAGTAATAATAGCTGCAACACCAGGAAGCAGTCCATTAAATACTTTCAATAAAACAGGGGCCGTTCCATATTGAAAATAAAGTTCGGTGAGTACACAAATCAAAATTAAGGCAGGCAGAATAACGCCAATCAATCCAACAACAAGTCCCGTCATTCCTCGTAAAGCAAAACCACAAGCAGCAACTACATTTGTTGCAAGTGGCCCTGGCAAAATATTTCCAATGGTTGT
This sequence comes from Flavobacteriales bacterium, assembly GCA_002737665.1. Classification (GTDB taxonomy): domain Bacteria; phylum Bacteroidota; class Bacteroidia; order Palsa-965; family Palsa-965. Next base: position 2,366 of record NSIF01000020.1, read on the forward strand.
AAAATCAAGCACCTGCTCATCATTGAGAATTTTCCTTTTCGCACAAAGTTCTTTTTGAAGGGCCGCAACAAGGGCTATATTTCCCCCAAACGCAGTCATTCCAATTTTTAGGAAAATTAAAAATAATCTGAAAATCGAAATCTCTTTCATTGGTATGTAAAGGTGCTGAAAATTAGCTTTTGTTTTTTGCTGAATTTCTTTTTATTAAAAAAGACACCGTTCGCCAGTCTATTTGAGCATACAAGAAATTGTTTACTTTTACGTGTTATTAATGAACAAAAAAAATTAAGGTATTCGTTTAAATAAATTCGAAAATTATAGTTTCTAATTTTTATGTGGGCTAAGCTATCGCATTTTATTTTGCGCAATCGAATTACGATAATTATCGTGATTCTTTTGATTAGTGTTTTTATGATTTGGCAAGCAAAACAAAACCTTACCTTAATCTATAAATATGCACGTATCCTTCCTGCTGATGACCCCGTGCTAAAAGATTACGATGCCTTTAAAGCACGTTATGGAGAAGATGGAAGCGTTCTCATTTTAGGATTCCAAGATTCTACGATGTTCAAACTCGAAAAATTTAATAATTGGTGTGCACTTGGGGATTCAATCAAAAAGATCGATGGCATTCAAGATATTTTGTCAATAGGTAGGCTTTATAATGTCGTACCTAATGACAGTCTTGAAATTTTCGAATACCCACAAATTGTTTCGCGTCCACCGCAAACTCAGGAAGAAGCCGATAGTATAAAAAAAGTTATTTTCAATTTACCATTTTACGAAGGACTTATTATAAACAAAAAAAATCATGTTACGGTAATGGCGATTACTTTCACGCAGAAAGAATTGAACACTAAAAACAGATTGAGCATTGTTGCAAAAATAAAAGAACTTGCGCTTTCATTCGGAACGGACAATAAAATTAAGATGCATTTTTCAGGAATGCCTTATATACGCACCGAGTACATGCGCAAAATATCATATGAGTCAACCTTGTTTTTGATATTATCTATTTTAGTAACGACATTTATTCTTTTTATTTTCTTTCGCTATTTTAATGCCGTTTTCTTTTCCATCATCATTGTTCTTTTTGGACTCGCCTGGGCACTTGGCACCATGGCTTTGTTGGATTATAAAATAACATTGCTCACAGGATTAATTCCATCGCTTATTATTATCATTGGAGTTCCAAATTGTATTTTCTTAATTAATAAGTATCAAGCGGAATTATTGCTGCATGGTAATAAAACAAAAGCGCTAACCAGAATGGTCCAAAAAGTCGGACTTTCTAATTTACTTGCCAACCTCACTACTGCAATTGGATTTGGTGTTTTCTATTTTACAAACAGTTCTTTGCTGATGGAATTTGGAGTCGTTGCTGCTATTAATGTAATGACAACATATGGCATTGCGCTTTTTCTTACTCCCATTATTTTTAGTTATTTGCCAGAGCCAAAACCAAAACAGATGAAACATCTGAATGGTAAAATAATAAATAAATTAATTTCATTTATTGATAATTTAATACATAACCATCGACCAGCTATTTACATTTGCATAACAATTGTTACACTTATTTCTGTCTTTGGATTTATGCAGATTCGTGCGAACGGATATGTGGTGGATGATCTCCCAAAAAATGATCCAATTTTAACAGACCTGCGTTTTTTTGAAAAAAACTTTAACGGCGTACTGCCATTCGAAATTGCAATTGAAGTAAAAGAAAAATTAACTGTTGCTAAAAGAGCTGAACTTGCAAAAAAGGGAATTATTCCTAATCCTGATGATTACGCAGTAGACACATTAGGACCAACCAACATATTTGAAAATGAAGGTGCCATACTGAATGACATCGATTCTTTACAAAATTTTATTTCACATCGAACTGAATTTTCAAAGCCTCTGTCAATAGTAGAAGCTGTGAAATTTGCTAACCAATCGATCAAGAATGGCAAAAAAGTTGCGTACCGATTACCAACAAACATTGTCGACAAAAGTAAAATAGCAGGTTTTTTCAAGTCAAAAATAGATTCCAGTAATCCACAATCGAATAAACTAGGAAAAAATGCAGCTCAACAACAAAAAATAAAATCATTTTTAGATACCTCTTTTCGTTTCACACGAATTAGTTTTCAAATGGAAGATGTCGGTTCAGATAGTGCAAAACGTATTTTCTCAAAAATCGACCCAATTGTAAAATCATTATTCCCTGCAAAATATTTCAACGTTGATTTGACTGGAAATTCGAGAGTGTTTCTCCACAGTTTCGATTTCATGATGCATCATTTATTTGTGAGTCTTATCATAGCAATTCTACTTATTTTTATTCTTGGCATCGTTCTATTCCGTTCGGTATGGATTGTAATCCTCTCTAAACTTCCCTGTTTAATTCCATTAGTCATTACTGCGGGTATAATGGGGTTTTTAGGAATTCCTTTTAAATCATCTACTATTCTTATTTTCTCTATTGCATTTGGAATTGCATCAGACGGGACTATTTATATTCTCACAGAATATCGAAATCAATTACGAAAACTTTCCCCTGCACAGTATTCCTCGGCTGTAACTTTAGCATTAAAAGAAACGGGGGTGAGCATGATCTATACTAACACTATTCTTTTTTTCGGTTTTGCTATTTTTATTTTTTCTAGTTTTGGTGGCACAGTTGCATTAGGTATCCTGATTTCTATCACGCTCATTGTTTCATTAGCTACTAATCTTATTCTTTTACCATGCATTTTGCTTTCCCTAGAAAAACGTACTGCAACAAAAGCTTTCCTAAAAGAGCCAATGATAGAGATATTTGATGAGGAAGAAGACATTGATTCTGAAAAACTTTACATTGAAAAAAATAGAACTGTTTAAAAACTCGCATTGCTAATGAAAGGAATTATTCTCGCTGGTGGATCAGGTACTCGCTTACATCCCTTAACGCTTGCTGTAAGCAAACAACTCATGCCGGTATTCGACAAACCGATGATTTATTACCCTCTTTCGGTTTTGATGATGGCGGGAATAAATGAAATTCTTATTATTTCTACTCCTACCGATTTACCAAATTTCAAACGACTACTTGGCGACGGAAAACAATTGGGATGTAAATTTTCTTACGTCGAACAATTGGAACCGAATGGTCTTGCGCAAGCATTTGTTTTAGGAGAAAAATTTATTGGCACGGATAAAGTAGCGCTCATTCTTGGCGACAATATTTTCTATGGTGCCGGAATTGGAGGATTGCTTTTAGAAAACAATAATCCCAATGGAGCGGTTGTGTTTGCGTACCACGTTTCTGATCCTGAACGATACGGCGTAGTTGAATTTGACACAAATGGGAAAGTTTTATCCATTGAAGAGAAACCACAAAATCCAAAATCAAATTATGCTGTTCCGGGTCTCTATTTTTATGATAACAGCGTGGTAGCAATTGCAAAAAATTTAAAACCGAGTGCAAGAGGCGAATACGAGATTACAGACATAAATAAAAAGTATCTAGAAAACGGAACTCTTAAAGTTGGTGTCCTGCAACGTGGAACAGCGTGGCTAGATACCGGTACATTTGCATCGCTAACACAGGCGGGACAATTTGTTCAAGTAATTGAAGAGCGACAAGGATTAAAAGTTGGCTGTATTGAAGAGGTCGCGTTCCGAATGGGATTTATCAATAAAGAACAATTAAGTAATTTGGCTCAACCGCTTTTGAAAAGTGGGTATGGGACTTATCTATTGAATATTGTGAATCGTTAATATTTAATTAATCTTGGACCTTAAAAATTACCAGCAACTTTTAGAAAAATCTTTTGCCGGATTCAGCAAATCGCTTCCTGCCACACCCGAAAGTTTATATGAACCGATTCGCTATACACTTGCGGACGGAGGAAAACGAATGCGTCCTTTAATGACATTAATGGGTGCTGGATTATTTAAGGAGGATGTAAATTGTGCAATACCTGCTGCAAAAGGAATTGAGTTATTTCACAACTTCACTTTATTGCATGATGACATCATGGACAATGCTCCTTTGAGAAGGGGAAAAGCCAGTGTTCATATAAAATGGAACAAAAATATTGCCATTTTAAGTGGTGATGCGATGTATACGGAAGCAATTCGTGAGCTGGCTCTGAGTCCCAAAGATGTTTTGCCGGAAGTGCTGAGTGTTTTTACAAAAACCGCGCTCAAAGTTTGTGAAGGCCAGCAACTCGATATGGATTTTGAAAATCAAATAAAGGTTTCGATTGCGGATTATTTACGCATGATTGAATTGAAGACCGCTGTATTACTGGCCGCTTCATTTAAGATCGGAGCCATTTGTGCAGGAGCTATGCAAAACGAAGCTGAAAAACTTTACGAATTTGGGAAACATGTTGGAATTGCTTTTCAGTTGCAAGATGATATTTTAGATGTTTATGGAGATGCCGCTAAATTTGGAAAGCAAGTGGGTGGTGATATTGTTTCGAATAAAAAGACTTATTTATTATTGAAAGCTTTTGAATTAGCCAACAACTACCAGCAGGAAGAATTACTACAATGGTCATTGGTAACCGAGAACGATGCCGTTACAAAAGTGGAAGGCATAAAAACAATTTACAATACACTTGGCGTAAAAGAATTGGCGGAAGTAGAAATGCACAAACATTATGCAGAAGGAGTTGCTGCATTGGCAAGTGTGAAGGTGGATGAAAAAAGAAAAAAAATTATTCGTGACTTTACTGATTTTTTAATGGTGAGAGAGTATTAAAGAAAATTATTTATTTAGCGCTTGGACATAACAATTAAAATTATTTTTTATTTTAAATTAAATTTTATTCAAGAATAATTATTTTTTTACAAATTAAATTTTTTCGAATTTCTTTTGAAGAATAGAACAAAAATAATTCCAGCCAAAAGCGTGCATGTACCGGCAACTAAAATTGGCAATTCTAAATTAATACTAACTATTATGCCGGCAATTATTGGCGGTATTGCTTGTGCAAGTGATTGAACTGACTGACTAATCCCTAAAATTTCTCCCTGCGATTCGTTAGGTGCTTGTGCAGAAACAAGAGTAGTAGAATTGGGCGCAATTAGACCTTGATTAATTGCAACAAAAGGAAGAATGAGGAAGATCCATATTTTATCATCGGGCACTACAAGAACGAAAAAAGTAATTCCCAGAATAAAAATACAGATTGACATAATTTGTACTGGCGTAACAATTTTTGAAAGTATTCTTGTTAAACCCCCTTGGGTTAATGCAATCCAAACGCCTATATAAGCAAAGATATCTCCTACTTGCGATGAAGTGTATTTAAATTTTTCTGATAAAAATATTTGAAAAAATTGTGTAAAAAAAGAAAATCCAAACGTAAGAAAAAACAAGACCGTAAAAATAACTCTGAGATTGGGAACAGAAAAAGCTTTCCCAATATTTTTAAACCCTGTTGTAAAACTAACAGGCGTATTAACTTTTGTTTTTATTGTTTCTTTATAAATAAATGAGATTAGAAACAGATTGCACAATGCCAAAAAAGCGGCAGCCCAAAACGGTGTTGCGTAAGAAAACCACGAAACAATACTTGGGTCGGCAAGTTTTCCTCCTATATAAGGCCCTAGAATAAATCCAAGTCCGAAAGCCATTCCAATAAGTCCGAAATTTTTTGTTTTACTTTTTGCATCACTAATATCTGCAATAGAAGACATTGCAATAGAAATATTTCCGCCAGTAAAGCCATCTAGTGCACGACTAAAAAACATTAAATATAAATTTCCCTCTTTTACAGACCAGGCGAAAAGAATATATCCCACTAATGTTCCGAAAAGGGAGATTGTTAGTATCGGTTTTCTTCCGTAGCGGTCAGACAAAGCGCCAAGAATAGGGGCGCCAAAAAACTGAGCAAGTGGATAACAAGCGGCAAGAAAACCATATACAAATAATCGGGATGCTAATGGAATTTCGCTTGCAAAAACACCTGAATGGCTGTCGGCAAAAAGGAGTGGAAAAACAGGAATAACTATTCCTACTCCAATCATGTCAACAAAAACAGTAAAAAACAGAGCTAATAGCGTTCCTTTTTTAATTTTCTCTTTCATTTTTTTTGGTTGAAATTAGTTTAGGGGTTTGTATTAATGTGGTATGAGTGGCTTTGCTAAAAAATTATTTTTGTTTTTAATAATTCTATTTTATTTAAATTTTTTAATCGCTCCTTAATTCCCAAGCAGATTTGTACGCCCCTACCTCATCAATGTATTCCAAAAAATTTTTATAAAAAGGGTGATTCGCCAACGTTGCAGAATCTCCGAATACCAATAATTTTTTCTTAGCACGCGTAAGTGCCACATTCATGCGTCGCGTATCCGAGAGGAAACCTATTTCTCCTCTAGCATTACTTCGTGTGAGACTTATGCAAATAATATCGCGTTCTTGCCCTTGAAAACCATCAACCGTCCGAATAGAATAATGATTTTGGGAATCCTTGAAATAGTGCTGTTCTTCCAATGCAAGTTTCAAATATTCCGTTTGTCTTTTATAAGGAGCAATGATTCCAATGCTGATGGGTTGACAGCGTTTGCGTTCGTATTGTTCAAGTACTTTTCCCAAATGTTTCAAAAGCAAATCAGCTTCCTCTTTATTGGAAATACTTAACGATTCAGGATTTTGTTCTTCGTTGAAGCCACAACCTGCCGTGTCAATGAACTCAATAGGTTTTATCAAATAATTATCCGCTTCATCAAAACTCAATAAATTATCTTTCACCGATTCATCCGCTAATAAATCTCCTTTATAAAACATTTTATTAGAAAAGTTCATTATTTTTTCGTGCATTCGATATTGCTTGCGCAGCAGAACTGTTGCTTCGGGTTGTGTTTTAACAACACGTTCGAATAAAGTGTATTTCAATCCACCATCTTCCGCCTTTTTTGATTTTACCGTAGGTGGTAATTGACAGTGGTCACCTGCAAACACAACACGATCAGCTCTTGAAATTGGAATCCAACTCATAGGCTCTAATGCCTGCGCTGCTTCATCTATAAAAACAGTTTTGAATTTTTTATCACGCATCAATCTCCCACCAGAAACAACAGGTGTACAGGCAATCACTTGGGCATTTTCAAATTGTTCCCACTGGATATAATCTTCCAGTGTAGTGGCGTCTTTTAACAACTGTTTTGCTTCAGTATAAAGTAAATTACGTTGCATTCGCTCTTGTGGGCCGAAAGAACGCTTGTGCTTTTTCGCCATAGCGAAATACTCTTCCGCTTTCTTTCGATATTCTTTCAACTCCTTGTACGATGCATGATGCGTCATCTTCACATCGAGTGTATTGTTCATCACTTCTTCAGAAACACGCGCAGGATTTCCTAATCGCAATACAGTTACTCCTTGAAGCACCAATCTTTCTGTCAATAAATCAACAGCAATGTTACTTGGACTACAAACCAAAACTTGTTTTTCGCTTAGTAACGTATGGCGGATAGCTTGAATAAATGTGGTCGTTTTTCCAGTACCAGGAGGACCATGTACCAAGGCAACATCTTCTGCTGCATCAATTAATTGCACCGCATCATTCTGATATTTATTTAAACCTGGCATTTGAATATTCAAATCAATTTTATTGAACTTTGCTTGCTCTACCCCATACAATACCTCACGCAAATGCGCGAGTCTTCCACTTTCTGCATCCATCACTTTCTGCAACGCAAGGACCATCTCTCTATAAGAATTCTCATCAAACAATAAATTGATTCCAAGTTTTCCTCTTTCCGTCCAACCCGGCATTTCATCCACCTTGAAAGAGATGCGCATTTTATTCGCCCACACCTGTTTAATCGTTCCTTGAAATTTCCACCCTTCGCTACCCGGCTCACCTGAATTGGAAATCAATTCAATATTTTTTCCGCTACCAAATTGATGTAACTCATTCAAGCCCTGCGTTCGCTCCAATTCAATGTTTAAGTAATCGCCGTAACCTAATTCTTCAGAAGTAATTCGGACAGGATACCAAGTAACTCCATTCTTACGACGTTCAATTACGCCGCTGCGCTGAAAATGTTCTTGGTATTGTTTATAATCTTCCTCTTTCTCTATGGCAAGAAGATGGATTAGCTTAATTAATTGTTTTTTTACTTCAGACATTAACGTTGAAATTTTTTAATATCCAAGATTGGGTGACAACCACCGTTCTGCCTCCACTATATTCATTCCCTTTCGTTTTGCGTAATCCTGCACTTGTTCCTTTGTAATTTTTCCTAGTCCAAAATAGTTAGATTGAGGATGCGAAAAATAAAGTCCGCTTACTGCTGCAGTTGGGACCATAGCATAACTTTCTGTTAAAGTTATTCCTGTATTTTTATAAACTTCCAACAGCTCAAATTGTAATTTCTTTTCAGTGTGTTCCGGACAAGCAGGGTAACCTTGTGCTGGCCGTATTCCAACATATTCTTCCTGTACAAGTTCCTCTCGAGTCAATATTTCATTTTTGGCATAAGCCCACATTTCCTTTCGAACTAACTGGTGCATGTATTCTGAAAATGCTTCTGCAAGTCGATCTGCAATTGCCTTCAACATAATGGAAGAGTATTCATCATGCTCTTTTTCAAATGCTGCAACCTTATCGTCAATACCAAAACCTGTAGAAACTGCAAAACCGCCTATGTAATCTGCATGCCCTTTGGGAGCAATGAAATCTGCCAAGGCAATATTTGGTTCATTAGCTGGTTTTTTAGTTTGTTGCCGAAGTGTGTGAAGGACTGTTTTTATTACTGTTCTTGTATCATCTTCATAAACTTCTATGTCGTCATCATTAATTGTATTTGCAGGCCAAAATCCAATTACACCATTCGCAGAAAGCCAATTTTCAGCAATTATTTTTTGCAACATACTTTGCGCATCATCAAATAATTTTTTTGCCTCTTCGCCACGCAGTGGATCAGCAAGTATTTTCGGGTAAGATCCCTTCATCTCCCAAGTATGAAAAAAGGGAGTCCAATCGATAAATGGAACTAATTTCTCTAACGAATAATTAGAAAACACTTTTGTTCCAAGAAAAGTTGGTTTGTGAAAATGTGATGTATTCCAATTAATTTTCGTTTTGTTTGTACGTGCCTCAGCAAGTGAAATAAATTTATTTTGTCCTTGAGCCCTTCTATTTTGTTCACGCACATATTCGTACTCACTATTTAATGCCGTCATGAAAGTCGGGCAAAGTATATCTGAAATTAAACTACTTGCAACAGGAACAGATTTACTTGCATCATTCACATGCACAACAGGGCCGGAATAATGCTGAGCAATTTTCACAGCCGTATGCACACGAGAAGTAGTTGCGCCACCAATTAAAAGAGGAATTTTAAATTCTAAGCGCTCCATTTCTTTAGCAACGTGAATCATTTCATCTAAGGAAGGGGTAATTAAACCACTGAGTCCAATTATATCAACATCATTTTCTATTGCGGCCTTCAAAATTTTCTCACAGGAAACCATCACACCTAAATCAATAATTTCATAATTGTTACATGCAAGTACAACACCAACAATATTTTTGCCAATATCGTGCACATCACCTTTCACGGTTGCCATTAAAATCTTTCCCGCATTTTGACGATTATCACCCGTAATTCCAGCTAATTTATTTGCTTCTTTTTCAGCTTGTAAATACGGTTCGAGGTAAGCAACTGCTTTTTTCATTACACGCGCACTTTTAACAACCTGTGGCAAAAACATTTTTCCACTGCCAAATAAATCTCCAACAACATTCATACCAGCCATCAGCGGTCCTTCAATCACAAATAAAGGTCGACCAAGCTTTACTCTTGCTTCTTCAGTATCAACTTCAATAAAATCCACAATACCTTTAACGAGCGCATGACTCAACCGAGCTTCCACAGATTCATTTCTCCACTCTTCTTCCTTTTCTGTTTTCTCTTTTACAATACCTTTCAATCCTTCAGCATGGTTAACTAAGCGCTCGGTTGCGTCTTCTCTTTTATTAAATAGAACATCCTCAACCAATTCTAATAAAATTTTTGGAATATCGTCATACACTTGCAACTGTGATGGATTTACAATTCCCATATCCATCCCTGCTTTTACAGCATGGTACAAAAATGCTCCGTGAATTGCTTCCCTGACATGATCGTTTCCACGAAAAGAAAAAGAAACATTGCTGACTCCACCACTTACTTTCGCATAAGGAAGATTTTCTTTAATCCATTTCGTAGCATTAAAAAAATCAAGTGCATTTAAACGATGCTCATCCATTCCAGTAGCAACAGGAAATATATTCGGATCGAAAATAATATCTTGGGGGGGGAAATGAACTTTATTAACCAACACATCATAAGCACGGCGGCAAATATCTTTTCTACGTTGCAAAGTATCGGCCTGCCCTACTTCATCAAATGCCATTACAATTACAGCAGCCCCATACTGCTTTATTTTATTTGCATATTCAATAAATTTTTCTTCCCCTTCTTTTAATGAAATAGAATTTACAATTGCTTTTCCTTGTACACATTTTAATCCCGCTTCAATTACAGTCCACTTAGAAGAATCTATCATTATTGGAACTCTTGCTATATCTGGTTCAGCAGCAATTAAGTTCAAAAATTTAATCATAGATGCTTCACTATCCAACATGCCTTCATCCATGTTTACATCAATGACCTGTGCGCCACCGTCCACTTGTTCTTTAGCAATTGAAAGTGCCTCGTCAAAATTTCCTTCTTTTATTAATCGTAAGAATTTCTTTGATCCTGTCACATTTGTTCGCTCACCAACATTCATAAAATTTGATTCTGGACGAAGCGTAAGAGGTTCCAAACCGCTCAAATGCATTAATGTATCTGCACAGGGCTTTTTTCTTGGCTTTGCTTTCTTTGCCAATTCCGCAATGCGCGCAATGTGTGCGGGAGTAGTACCACAACATCCGCCAACAATATTTAAAAAACCTGCCTTTAGGAAATCCTCTATTTGATGTCCCATTTCGTGCGCGTCCTGATCATATTCACCAAACTGATTGGGAAGTCCTGCATTGGGATAAGCACTAACAAAAAATGGGGCTTTTACAGAAAGCTCTTCAAGATAAGGGCGCATTTCTTTTGCTCCCAAAGCACAATTTAAACCAACGCTTAATAAATCGACGTGCGAAACTGAATTTAAAAACGCTTCGGTTGTTTGACCAGATAATATTCGTCCACTTGCATCTGTAATTGTTCCAGAAACCATTATGGGCATCAACCGATTTATTTTTTCACAATAAACTTGCGTCGCAAATAACGCGGCCTTTACATTTAGTGTATCGGTAATGGTTTCAAACAATAATAAATCCACTCCTCCATCAATCAAGCCCGAAATTTGTTCGGTATATGCTTCAACCAACTCGTCAAACGTAACAGATCTAAATCCAGGGTCATTTACGTTGGGTGACATTGAAGACAATTTTGTTGTGGGACCAACAGCGCCCGCAACAAATTTCGGAACAGGGCTATTGAACTCTTTCACTGCCTCATTTGCAATTGTAGCTGCAGCAAAATTTAATTCATACGCAAGATCACCCATTTGATAATCAGCTAAAGAAATTTTTTGAGCATTGAAAGTATTGGTTTCAAGAATATCAGCTCCAGCAGACAAATATTCTTTATGAATGTCTTTTATTATTTGAGCTTGGGTAATTACAAGCAAGTCGTTATTCCCTTTTAAATCAGAAGGCCAATTTGCAAATCGAGTACCACGATAATCGGCTTCCTCCAATTTATAGCGCTGGATCATTGTGCCCATTGCACCATCAATCACCAAAACCCTCTTCTCTAACTCTTTTCTAATATCGGACATAAACAAGATTAATAAACTAATTTAAATTCTATTGCGTTAAATTTTTATTTCAAAATTTATTTTTAAAAACAAAAATCCCCTCTGCATAATCAGAAGGGATCGGAAATTAAATTAAAGATCATGCCTCTGACTTATTTCTCCTCGAAATAAATCGAGATACGAGTTGGCACCTTCTGTTGAGTTTGGATTTCAAATTTGAAGTCTGAGTTTTCACAAAAAGATCAATTTGGTTTCCGACTATAAGGGTTGCCAAGGCTTCAAAGGGCGTAATCCCTCAGCCTTTCTGAATAAGTTGATTATAAAGAACTAGGACAAAGATAATGAAAAGCTAAACAGGGTAACTATTCGACTTTATTACTTCTAATTTCCTTCAAAAGGCTCCATATTTTTTTTCGAAAGAAAAATAGTAATAACAAGTAAGGGATAACCATTAAATAGAGTATCCCGTAATTCAATCCAGCAGCAACTGTTTGGCCATTTTTTGTACCACTTTCAGCCACAGATCTACACATAGCACATTGTGCCGAAACGTTGCATAGCACCAATAAGAGCATTATAATTAAAAGTCCGCGCCTTGTATTCATTATTTAAATTTTTACTTATACATTCATGAACCTATTCAAATTCTACTTATAATAAGGGGAAATCATCAAATAAATGATTGGGCCTGTAACACTTACAAACAACCAGATTGGCCAAGTGATCCTCGCAAGTTTTTTATGTTTATCATATTCGCCTGTTAAAGCTCGGTAACTCGTAAATAGAATAAAAGGTAAAATTATTGCAGCGAGAAAAATATGAGTACTAAGCAGGATATAATAAACTATTCTAATGCTACCATCACCACCAAATTTGGTGTCACCACATAATAAATGATGTGCGATATAAGTAACGAGAAATACAATTGACAAGACCATTGCTAGTAGCATTACTCTTTTATGCAACAAATATTTTTTCTTCTTTACAGTAAGCAGTCCCACAATTAACAAAATTGAAACAATGGAATTAACAACGGCACTGATGGTGGCAAAAACATGCGCGTTGAAGCCAAGCTTAACATCAACAAGATGATATTGTCCTAACAAAACGATAATTGAAAATACAACAATCGAAAAAATACCAATTAGAATACGTGCTTTGGAATCATTTTTTTTAAAAGCTGGCTTTAGCATAAATCTAGTTTTGTTTTAATAATGTTTTAATATCACTAATAAGACTATCGACTGCCGTGGAGTCTGTTCCGTTATAATAACCACGAATGTGAGAATTGTAATCCACAAGAATAAACTGGTCACTGTGAATAAAATCTTCCGAATCACCCGAACCAGGTTCAACAGGAAGAAAATAACCATAGCGTGCAAGGTCATATAAAATCTTTTTTGATCCCGTAACAAATGTCCATTGGCTCTCGTCTGCATTAAATTGTTTTGCATAATTATTTAAAGATGCGGAGCTGTCACGAACAGGATCTACAGTATAAGAAACAATTTTAAATTTTTCGTTTTGAGCAAACGCATTTTGCACGCGAGCTAATTGATTTGTCATTCGTGGACAGGTTCCGTTACAACTGGTAAAGAAAAAGTCGGTCAAAACAATTTTTCCTTTTAGTGATGCCGTTTTAAAGGACAGGTTATTTTGCGAAGTTAGTTCAACTTCTGGAATAGTATGATAAAGCTTTTCACCATTAGTACCAAGGGAATCAAGTGGATAATAAATTGCTAAACGCTCAACACCATGAACAACATTTTCTGCATCGTTGGAAGCGGTATGACAAGCACCGAATCCAAAAACAACAACGTAAAACAATGTTGAATACCTCATTTTTTATTCTGCTCTACTTTTGATTTCTCCAAAGTCAATACAGCTTCGTCGCGAAATTTAATAAATCGCACATCTTCTTTCATTTTTTTTAATTCCGCTGCATATCTAATATTATAGTACCCACGAATTCTACCTTTGTAATCTAGCAAAACAGCATCGCTCCAAGTTGCCCATGGTTCTTTTTTGCGGTTTTCGTCAGCAATAAAATAAATATTATTGTGAATCGAGTCGAATGCTGTGGGTGAAAGAAAAACGGTATGAGCAGTATCTATACCTAATTTCATTTCTTTTGCAAAATCAGGTGCATTCGGTAATGGCATTCCAGTAGAATCTCCAATACAGAAAAAAATAAATCGCGCATAATTATAACTCATACGATTAAGCCTTATGTCTTCCGCAAAAACTCGTAATGTAGTTGCCATTGAATCGGGATGAACAAATAGTGCTATGTATAAATTACCGGCAAGAGTTTTACTGTTAAAAGTTCTTCCCTCTAAAGTTGGAAACGTAAATTCAGGAATTGACCAATACAATGTATCCGTTTTCGGATTCCCATTTTTATCTACAACTTGAATTGCTTTCTTCGGACCAAAAATTGGTGCACGAAACGATTTGGGGACACCCAAAGCGAAATAAATATAAATTAGAATTGGTAAAAATAAAACCGTTAATAGCGCGACACGCTTTTTCATTTTTTATTTATGATCCGAATGTTTGGCTGAAACGTTGGTTTCAATTGGGCCATCAATCCGTCTAGTTTTTTGAAAATCTCCTTCTCCAATAGTCATCATGAAAATAAGATAAAGGATAAAAATTGTGAAGGGGGCAATGATCAACCATTTTGTCCAACGCTCCTCTTCTCCAAGATGCATAAAAGTGTAAACAATATAGAATGCTTTAACAATTGTAAAGCCAATGAAGAAAAATTTAAGAAACAATGGTGAAAGACCCCAGTCGGGCGCTTTGATACCAACAAATACTTCAACAAGGGTAATAATCAATAATAACCAAAAAACGAACCAAAGTTTTTTGCGGGCTATTTTCCCGTGCGCTTCATCGTGGTGGGCAAGCATTTCATAATTTGGAAAGGGGTCGTTGAATTCATCCATGGTTTTTGCTTTTTGTATATCCTCGAGGATAATTAGTTCAGTAAATTTTTATTTTTAATTATAGAAGATAGAAGAACGTAAATACAAATACCCAAACGAGATCGACAAAATGCCAATAGAGACCAACCTTTTCAATCATTTCATAGTGCCCTCTTCGCTCCATAACACCTTTGAAGGCCATAATAAAAATAGTGATGTTGATGCACACACCTGAGAATACGTGAAATCCGTGAAATCCTGTAATGAAGAAAAAGAAATCAGCGAATGCGATGTGACCATATTCATTGTGATGAAGATTAGCGCCATGAATTGGCTCTCCGCCTGCAATAACTATTGCGGAAGCTTCCTTAGAAAGCACTTCCTGTTTATACACTACTATTTCTTTGTTGGAATGGTGAGTTACATGGTCAACCTCAAAATTGTAGATGTGATTTTCATAAAGAATTGCACCATCTTCAGAACCCTTGATAAAATTGGACCACTCCCATGCCTGTGAACCAACGAACATTAATCCACCGATAATTGTAGCAAACATCCACACCAAAACCTGGCGTTTATTATTGCGATGGCCAGCTTCAACAGCGAGTACCATAGTTACGGAGCTCATAATGAGAATAAAGGTCATCAAACCCACATACAACAAGGGTAGATGATGCCCTTCTAAAAATGGAAAGTGATGAAAGACCGTTGAGGGCACTGGCCATTCTCCTGAATAACGGTGACGGAAAAATCCGTATGCGGAAAGGAATCCGGAGAACGTTAAGGCATCCGAAATAAGGAAAAACCACATAAATAGTTTTCCGTAGCTCGCACGAAGGGGCGATGTTCCACCATCCCAACCGGCTAATTTTACATCTGCAGAGACTTCCGACATAGCAGTTTTTCTAATTTAAATCCCAATTTTTTGAATGGGAAAGGTTAATTTTAATGATCTCGTTAAACGCGGTGCAAGTTTACTTATAAATCGTTAAAAAAACGAACAAATAAATCCACAAAACATCAAGAAAATGCCAATAAATTGAAAGAATCCTTAATCCATGGACATTTGTCGAACTGTATGCCCCTAAAAGTGATCTTATAAAAGTAAAGAATAATGTCAGAATTCCTCCAGCAACGTGCGCCAAGTGCAGACCTGAAAGCAAATAAATAAATGATCCTGAAATCAATGAGGTTTGTCCTTTTGATTGAACAAAATAGATTCCATTAGCGGAAAGTTCAGCCCATCCGTTAAATTGACACCATGCAAATAGAAAACCAAGAATTAGGGTTAGCCCCAAAAACAACATCCCTCTTTTATTTTTATTTTGTCTGTAACTATAAAGTGAAAGATTCAAAGTAATGCTACTAAAAATAATCACCGCAGTACTAACCCAAAATATCGGAGGAAGTAAAATAGTAAACCAGTCACCTGCGCCTCGCCTAACTACATAAGCACTTGTTAGCCCAGCAAAAATCATTACAATACTCAAGGTTCCAAGCCACATCAAATTCCTTTGGGCCTTTTCCTTTACGATTAAAAATTCATCTTGAACTTGTCTTGTTTCCATAATTATCCAAATAAAAGTGCCAATTGAACGACTGGTAAATAAATAAAAGATCCAAACATTAATTTTTGCGCCGCAGTCACTTCACAATCTCTATAAAGTTTCAATGCTTGCAACAAAAATCCAATACCACAGACAAGAATAATTACTGCGGAAATAGTACCAGACATCTTAAATATCAATGGAAAAAGACTGACAGGAATTAATACAATGGTGTACATAACAACATGAAAAGCACTTGCTCTATCACGACCTCCAACCGATGGAAGTAAATGAAACCCTGCCTTTTTATAATCTTCATGTGATACCCATGCTATTGCCCAAAAATGTGGAAATTGCCACATGAATTGAATTGCAAAAAGTAGAATTGCTGCCAAACCTAAAACCTCATAATGTTCTGATGCAGCAAAACATCCTAACATAGGTGGAATTGCCCCGGGAAATGCGCCAACGAATGTTGCAAATGGCGTAACTCTTTTTGCTGGTGTGTAAACCAAAGTGTAAAGCAACAATGCGGATGCTCCAAGAATTCCACAAAGCAAATTTGTGTAAATAAACAGAATTGCAATTCCTGCCACACCGGTAACACTTGCTACTATCCAAGCTTCAGGCAATGACATTCTGCCTGTTGGGAGCGGCCGATCTTGTGTTCGGGTCATTAATTTATCTAAATCTCTTTCTATAATTTGATTAAATCCATTGGAAGAACCCGTAACTAAAAATCCTCCAATAATTAAAGCTGTGAGCTGAAGCCAATTAGCATCAATCCCCAACGATTTGATGCCAATAAAATATCCAATTACTGCTGAAAAAACTACTAAGGAGGCCAATCGTAGCTTAATAAACTTTGCATAGTCGGTCACTTTACCCATTAAACCGGTATGTTTTTGAACTGTTTGAACTTCAGAAGCAATCAAGATTTCATGCTATTATAAAATACCTGCAAATTTAGGTATTCCAAATCATCTAAAGTCAAGTAAGTGCTGAAATTTAGACTATTTCTAAAAAATTTAATATTTTAACAAAGGAGCAATGCATATTTTGAAACCAACGCTTAATAATCTCGATAAGTGTTCCAAATTGGAAGACTAAACCCAAACTGGAAATAACTTCCGGAATTTGTTGACAACACATTAGTATGGTTTCGAGCACCTGCCACTAATTCCAATCGCAAAGGAAAGGTGGTTTTAAATGTAAATGCAATTTTTAATTCGGCATAATAGAGATTTGTTTTCAACCCCTGAAAAAGAAAATTAGAATACTCATGATCGCGGGAAGTATAGGAACGATTAATATTTTGACCATAATTTGCACCGTTCAAATCAAGTCCAAATCGAGCACCAACTAATTTGCCTGAGACAAAAAACCTACTGTGCGTATAAGAAATGATACCTATCAGCTCCATAAAATTAGCGCCAAGAGGATGTGCAAGTGAGTTGCCTGCGTTGGAATAATTTTGTTGTGTGCTTCCATGAGAATAAGTAAAGGGCCGAACAATGTTTAACTCTGTTTGCAAATACAAATTATTTACTTTGGCAAAGTTGAAACATTTGAATCCTAATTGGTAAGCTTGTTTATTTGCCCACCAACCATTTTGAGCTAAAATTTCTTTTAAATAAAATTCATCTAACAAAAACTGGGAATAAATTTGATTATTTTTATTTAATCGAAATTTTAAAGAAAGTCCCAACATTGAATTATCCGATGAGCCCAAACTATACTCTACTGGACGAAAAAAAATCACGGGATTTAAATAATTTACATCAAATCCACGCTGCCTATTTGAATCAGTACCCTGCCAAATTACAGATTCAAAAACTCCAACATTAAACCATTTCGTAGCATTGTAACTGAGGTAATGAAAAGTTCCAAATTTATTTCGGAAGCCACTTGCAAATCCATTTGCTTGCGTATAATCCTGCATCCACCCAAAAAGTGAAACATATTGCAATTTCCAAATAGAAGTCGTCTGTTTAATATATGGAATGGCAGCGCTGACATCAGAAAGAAACAGCGATCGATAGCCATCACCCCAGAAATGTTTGTCGCGCCCCACCTGAAGATTAAAAATTTTAGAGGGGCGCCAAATCAAATTTCCTGAAATATGCTGAAAAGAATAAGACGAATTCCCATTTGAATATGCTCGATCACCCCAACCTGGCATAACACCAGAAAAACTAGCAATGGAATCCAAATAGTTGGGCAAAGTAGATGTTCCTCCAGCAATACGAATTTCTATTCCAATCTTTCTTTTAAAATCGGCATCAACAATAATTCCACCAACAGTTGAAACCAATGTACGCGAAGATTTAAAATCAAAACCAGCGCTCAAATCGTAAATGGGGCGAACTAAAAAACCTAATTTACCTATGTTTACTGCAGACTTCTTGTAATAATTTTTAAAACTGTTTCGTTCTGATTTTATCGTATCGTGAGAACCATAAATGGCAATAGTTTGATCAAGATCGATATTCAAAAATGGTTTTATAGCGGAATGTAGTGACGAATTAAAAATTTGATGTTCAACTAAAACATTCAATCCCTGAGAAGCTGGGCAAATAACCTGCTGCGCAAAATTTTTATGCGGTAAAATAAAAACAAAAAATACGAGGAGTAATTTCCGCATCATATAGATTCCGCTTGATCTATTACTTGAGTTTTGCTTATTTTTTTCTGACAATAAAGTTTAAATAACCAAGTCAATACTACTAGAAAAATTACAAAACCTAGTGTTAGAAAAAACGAAATTGAAATAGAATAAATACTGGTCGCACAAGCAACTCCAATGATTAATATATTTGCAAAATAAATACAAAGCACTGTTTTAGCATGCGACATATTGCTGTCAATTAATAAATGGTGCAGGTGGTGACGGTCAGCAACAAAAGGAGAAACGCCACGCACAGCACGCCTGAGAAAAATACGCAGCGTATCGGTCAATGCATAAGCAATTATCGACATCGAAACAACGGGTGTGAAAAGTTTTGAAAACAATGGGTTTATATTTTGTGGTGGACTTGTTTCTACAAACTTGATTGCAAGAATGGCCATAACCAAGCCAATAATCATCGAGCCCGAATCGCCCATAAATATTTTTGCAGGCGCAAAATTAAAAATTAAGAATGCGAGAAGGGATCCTGCAAGAGAAAAAGCGAGCAGACACATTACAATATCACCAGCTAAGAAAAATAAAAATCCAAATCCAAGTCCTCCAAGTAATCCAAGTCCAGCAGCTAATCCATCTACACCGTCAATTAAATTAAATGCATTAATAGAAACTATATAAACAAACAACGTAAGAAATACACTTGCCCATAAAGGAATGTCTTGAACACCAAACAAGCCGTGCAAACTCCGAATACGAATTTCAGCCATCAACACAAGAATCATCCCAACAATTATTTGCGATGCTAATTTTTTTATTGGGGCTGTGCCTATGATATCATCTTTTATTCCAACAAAAAATATAATTAGAAGAGCACAAACAATAAACTGAAATTCTCTTGTCCATTTTCTAAGCAATTCCATATCAGGAAAATCGTAAGGAAACCAAAGAGCGAAGGAAAAAAGTGTTGCTGCAAAAATGATTATTCCCCCAATCGTAGGCACTATGCGTTTGTGAATTTTTCGCTCACCCCCTGGCTCGTCAAACAAACGCTTTAAGAAAGCAACTTTAATAAGTGCGGGGGTGGAAAACAAAACCACTATCAATGCAGTAAAAAAAACAAAAATCAGATGATACATATTAATTTTTCTCTATTATTATTTTATCAAATATAGCTAATACAAGAATAGCACGTTATTTTTAAAAAACATTAAAAATCCAATTCTCATTTTATTTCCAAAAGAAATCTAAGTATTCGTTTGTCAAAGATGTTCTTATCGCTACATAAAAGTATTGTGTTTGTAAGTAACTTAAAGCAGTGCTAACACCGCGGTCAACAAACCCAATACACACATTTAAATTCGAAGCGTAATTAATCATATAACCTATGCTTGCATCAAAATAAGTAACTGACGTGCTTCGCCCCTGCCCAGTTTTTATTGCCCCATTGGACGGTGCTAAAGTCGAATAGGAATCTGAAGTAAGAACATTTTGTCCAAAATCAAATCCTGAAGTATCTGCACCTACTAACGCTTGAGAAAAACGGACCTGAGTAAAGAAATCGCCTATTTTATATTTTCCTGAAACAATACCTTCGGAAAAATTTGCACCTAATGGATGTGCTAATGCTTGGTTGTAATGGGTGTAGGACTGCGCTGCATCGCTTGAAGCGTAGGTATATGGATTTACAGTAGAATATTCAAATTGCAAATGCAAATGTTTTATTCTTGCTACATTAAAATATTTTATCCCAACTTGAAATCCTTTTTTATTTGCAAGCGTACCAGCCGTTCCAAAATCATCTGCAAGGATTTGTCCATACAAACGTGTTGTTTTAAAAAGGTCAAGATGAAATGTAGCTCCCAACAAAAAATTACGTTTGTCTTTTAATCCATAAAAGGGAACAGACGTAAAAATGATTGGATTTATATAAGCAAGTTGAATGCATTGCTTATTCCGATCATCTGCAGCAGACCAAATTAATCCCTGAAAAAGAGAAAACGCTGCAGTGCGTCCTATGTTTACACTCAATTCATAAAATGACGCTGCCTTCTTCTGATACAATTTTTCGGTTCCCAATGGAACCGGTGCAACAGAATTTAAATTCATCAAGGAGGCGTATATGGTTGTATATTGAAACATTCGATTGCTACCAAACCACCCAGTTAAACGAGCATATGGATAATTAAAACTATTATCTGATAGCAAAAGTGACCGATAGCCATCGCCTACAAAATGTTTGCCCGTTCCAATCTGCACATTAAAATTCTGTCCGGGCGAAAAAGAAAGAAATCCATTTGCAAAAGCATAATCATATCCTCCAGCTTTAAAAGCTTTCCATTTCCCTTGACCTGGAATCACTTTTTGTGACTGTGCAAAATCTTTTATGTACGTTGGAACAAATGCCTGGTTTTCATAAAATGAAGTTCCAAAAGAAAGTTTACCTCCTATATCTCCATGAACGGAGACGCCTCTCGTGTTTGTATAAAATTTACCACTCAGTGTATCACTTTCATCCTTATTCAATCGCATGAATTGCAAATTTAAAACAGGGTCAATGTATAATCTGAAAATGGGTTCGCCGTTTTGAGCTTCCCTTTCTATATTTATTAAACTTTTACGGCTGTGATAATTCAAAACCGATTTAGGCCAACGACTTTCGGTGGAAATCAATGTATGTTCATTGGTGGAATTCTGAAGACATATATTTTTTAGTAATGGATGCCCGCGCTCAAGCCATGGACGCATTGAAGAATGTAAGGGAAGTACTACCGTCGTTGTTACTCCATTTATTGTATCGCTTTGCTTAAGAAATGATAGCAGTACAGCGTCTTGTTCATAAGACATTAAAGCATTAGCAAGTACAAATCCTTTTGCTTGTACCATGTTAGCTTCCACATCTTGAATCCAACTATGATTCAGTGGAACAATCGATTGTTGTGATTTTACAATGGAGGGTATTAAAAAAGCCAATAGAAATAAAAATCCTTTTAGAAATTGAAAAACTTGTAAGGAAGTAAACGGGATTTTTCTCAAGGATAAATTATACTTCACGCAAAACATGGTGTCCAGAAAGTTCTTTGTCAAAAAGTGGTTTTACTTCGTTATAAACACTTCTAATTCCATCTTCAAGTGATATTTTGTAATTCCAGCCTAGCTCCAGTAATTTTGAAACGTCTGTTAATTTTCTCGGAGCGCCATCAGGATTGTTAGGATTAAAATGCAGGTCGCCTTCAAAGCCAACAATTTTTTTAATCAACTCAGCAAGTTCACTGATACTAATATCTACGCCTGTTCCAATATTGAGAAAACCTCGCTCATTATGATTCAACATAACATACACACTCGCATCGGCCATATCATCCACATGACAAAATTCACGCATCGGTTTTCCTGTGCCCCAAACTTCAACCGATAAAGACTTATTGCTTTTAGCTGTATGAAATTTACGAAGTAATGCAGGAAGGACATGCGAATTATTTAAATCATAATTATCATTTGGTCCATAAAGATTTGTAGGCATGACAGAAACAAAATTACATCCGTACTGATCGCGGTATGCATCACACATTTTTATTCCAGTAATTTTTGCAATTGCGTAAGGTTCGTTGGTTGGTTCTAACTGTCCCGACAAAAGATATTCTTCTTTCAAAGGTTGTGGCGCAAGCTTCGGATAAATACAAGTTGAACCCAAAAACAAAAGTTTTTTCACACCATTCAAATAAGAAGCATGAATGACATTCGATTGAATCATTAAATTATCGTAAAGAAAAGACCCGCGATAAGTATTGTTCGCATGGATGCCTCCGACTTTTGCAGCAGCTAAAAAAACATATTCAGGTTTTTCTTGTGCAAAAAAATTGTTGGCAGCCGACTGGTCACGCAAATCCAATTCTGCTGAAGTACGTGTAACAATATTAGTGAATCCCCTTTTCAAAAGATTTCTGGAGATAGCAGAGCCCGCCATTCCATGATGTCCTGCGATATAAATTTTAGATGAAAATTCCATTTAAACTAATAACGATTGATGAATTAAAAATAAAAAAATTACTCCCGAAATTTACTCACCGAGTGCCCACCTTCCATGAGGTATTTATCTCTGCTGAAAATTTTTAAATCGGAAGCTACCATTTCTTTACAAAGTTCTTCAACACTTGTTGTTGCTTCCCATCCAAGTATTCGTTTTGCTTTGGAAGCATCACCCAATAATAAATCAACTTCGGACGGACGGAAATATTCTTTGTCAACTTGTACCAAAATTTTCCCGCTTGCCTTGTCAATTCCTTTTTCGTCAATTCCTTTTCCTTTCCACTCTAATGTAATTCCCACTTCCCGGAAAGACCATTCTACAAATGTTCTTACTTTTATTTTTTTTCCTGTTGCTAAAACAAAATCATCGGCAACATCTTGCTGTAACATGCGCCACATTCCCTCTACATAATCTTTGGCATGCCCCCAGTCACGTTCTGCATCAAGATTTCCTAAGTAGAGATCTTTTTGCAATCCCAATTTTATTCTTGCTGCCGCACGTGTAATTTTTCTGGTTACAAATGTTTCTCCTCTAATTGGGCTTTCATGATTAAAAAGAATTCCATTGCATGCAAACATGCCATAAGCTTCACGATAATTTTTCACAATCCAAAACGCGTATAATTTCGCAACGCCATAAGGACTTCTCGGATAAAAAGGAGTTGTTTCTTTTTGTGGAATTTCCTGCACCAAACCATATAATTCTGAGGTTGATGCTTGATAAAATTTTGTTTTCTTTTCAATATTAAGAATTCGAATTGCTTCGAGTAATCGAAGTGCGCCTATTCCGTCCGCGTTAGCAGTGTACTCTGGAGTTTCAAAAGAAACTTTTACGTGTGACATAGCAGCCAAATTATAAATTTCATCGGGCTGCACTTCTTGTACTATTCGAATAAGATTTGTAGAATCTGTCAAGTCACCGTGATGTAAAAAAAACGGACGACCTTTTTCATGTTGGTCATGGTAAAGATGATCTATGCGCTGCGTATTAAAAAGTGAGCTACGCCGTTTTACTCCGTGAACGATGTAACCTTTATCCAGTAATAATTCTGCGAGATAAGCACCATCCTGTCCTGTTATTCCTGTAATGAGTGCAACTTTTGCCATGTCGTATCAGATTAGACAACGAATTTAGTCAGATTTTTTTGCTTCAGCTAAAAACCACGAATTCAACAGATCCTTTCGATTATAAAGCATTTGTTTTTTTGAATGCCATTCCACTAAAGTTCCTCCTGCTGCTTCGAGAATTGCTTGTCCGGCTGCTGTATCCCACTCCATTGTAGGGGCAAATCGTGGATAAATATGTGCCTTTCCCTCTGCGAGTAAACAAAATTTCAAAGAGCTTCCTGATCTCATGTAATCTACTTCACCATGGATAGTTTTTAGTGAATCAACATATAAATTTGTTTCAGCTGATGCATGGGAATGACTTCCTATAATCGAAAAAATATTTGGTAATTGTTGTAGCGGCAAAGCAATTGCAGAAGTGGCATCGAGTTTTTCTATGTTTAAATCAGGAACAAGCAATTTAAAAGCGCCTTTCCCTTTTTCTCCATAGTACAAAACACCTAATGCGGGAGCATATATAAGTCCAAAAACAGAAACTCCATTTTCTACCAGTGCGATGTTAACCGTGAATTCACCATTTCTCTTAATGAATTCTTTCGTCCCATCTAAGGGATCAACTATCCAACACAAGTTCCAATTTTGTCGAATGTCATAACTATGCGCTGGACCTTCTTCGCTAAGGACTGGAACATTTGTTAAGGCTAAATGTTTTGAAATAATATCATCTGCATTTTGATCAGCGATGGTGAGTGGAGAATTATCTTGTTTGTAATTCACATCAAAAGGTTGTGCGTAAATTTTCATGATAGCACGACCAGCATCAAGGGCTGCATCCAAGACGATACATAACCACTCTGGTTTCATTGTGTTTTCCACTAATATTTTGCGCCTCCAACACCAATACTCTCAATTGGGTGCCAGGTTGTTTTTATTTCTTGTGCGTCAAAAATAAAATAGGGGTTTTGTGACTCCGTTTTATTCCAATCGTTCTGATAAACAAAAACACGTTTCACATTCAATGTCGCATTTTCTTTTATCAATAGAATTTCCTTTTGATCTTTTCCTGCATACACAACTGCGTTCACATCCATGTGAGAGCTCATGTGAGAAATTAATTCTGAAGTTTTCCCTGTGAGAATATTTACAACTCCAGCAGCAAGATCAGAGGTGGCTAATACCTCAGCAAAAGTAATGGAGCACAATGGCATTTTTTCTGAAGCAAGTGCAATACAAACGTTTCCACCAGCAATGATTGGAGCAATGATTGAAACCAATCCGATAAGTGAAGAGTCTTGTGGTGCAACAACAGCAACTACGCCTGTTGGTTCGGGAACAGAAAAATTAAAATGAGAAGAGGCAACCGGATTTACACTGCTGAAAATTTGTTGAAACTTATCGCACCAACCAGCATAATAAACTAATCGGTCCACGGCGAGTGCAACTTCTTTCTCCGCATTTATTTTTGTTGACCCTTGCTGAATTAACTCCACAATAAATTGTGCTTTTCGAGTTTCTAACATTTCTGCAATGCGATACAAGATCTGAGCTCGGTTATATGCTGTTCTACCACTCCATGCGCCAAATGCCGCACGAGCTGCAACGACTGCATTGCGAAAATCTTTTCTAGATCCCAAACAAATATCAGCAATGACTTTATTTTTTTTATCCAGTAAAGTATAATAACGACCGGATTCTGTTCGGGGGAATTGTCCGCCGATGTACAGTTTATAGGTTTTCAATATTTCTATTCTAGCCATAATCTTATTTCAGATTTACATAAGGCATTAAGCCATGAAGTCCACCCTCTCTTCCAAAACCACTTTCCTTATAACCACCAAAAGGAGAGGTTGGATCAAATTTATTATACGTATTTGCCCAAATTACACCAGCGCGCAATTTATTTGTGAGGTTAAAAATCTTCGACCCTTTATCCGTCCACACTCCTGCCGATAATCCGAATGGAGTATTATTTGCTTTCTCTATAACTTCATCAACAGTTCTAAATGTTTGTATCGCAAGCACAGGTCCAAATATTTCTTCTTGAACAATCCGATGTGATTGCGAAACATGTAGAAAAATAGTTGGTCGACAATAATATCCATTTTTAGGAATAGCACATCCGCTCTGCCACATTTCAGCACCCTCCTCCACACCTATTTTTAAATAGTCATTTATTTTTTCGAGTTGCTCCTTGGAATTGATTGCGCCAATGTCAGTGTTTTTATCCATTGGGTCACCAACAATTAAAGTTTGCATGCGGTCCTTTAATTTACGAATGACTAAATCGGCAACGCTTTCCTGAACAAATAAGCGCGAACCCGCGCAGCATACATGTCCTTGGTTGAAGAAAATTCCATTTATAATTCCTTCGACAGCTTGGTCAATTGCAGCATCTTCAAAAATAATATTAGCAGCTTTTCCGCCAAGCTCAAGTGTTGCTTTTTTCTTTGTTCCAGCAATTGCTTTTTGTATAATCTTTCCAACGTCCGTTGAACCCGTGAAAGCAACTTTATCAATACCTGGATGATTTACCAATGCAGCACCAGCTCTGCCGTCGCCATTTACAATATTCACAACTCCTGGTGGTAAACCTGCATCACGAAAAATTTCAGCAAGCTTCATGGCTGTAAGTGGAGTTGTTTCAGCAGGTTTTAACACAACCGTATTTCCACAAGCAAGCGCAGGAGCAATTTTCCATGCAGCCATTAACAAAGGAAAATTCCATGGAATGATTTGCCCGGCAACACCAACGGGTTCTACTTTTCTATTGGGAAATGCGTATTCTAATTTATCCGCCCATCCTGCATAATAGAAAAAATGTGCGGCAGCCAATGGAATATCAATGTCGCGCGATTCACGGATTGATTTTCCTCCGTCCATCGATTCAATCACCGACAATTCGCGTGCGCGTTCTTGAATAATTCTTGCCACTCGATATAAATATTTTCCTCGTTCGGAACCCGGCATTTTTTTCCAAACTTTTTCATAAGCAGAACGAGCCGCTTTTACGGCTTTATCAATATCGCGTGCATCGCCTAAAGCCACCTCAGAGATTTGTTTTTCTGTTGATGGATTAATGGTAGGAAAATATTTTCCACCCGATGGTTTTACAAATTGTCCATTTATAAAATGACCGTACCGCTTTTCTAATTTTATGTGCTCGGAACTTTCTGGAGCCGGTGCATAACCCCAACCCGAAGTGAAATCGAGTTTTGGTTTAGCAGATGATTTAGTTTTTGTTGTCATAAATAAAAATTAATAATTAATGATGTGTTAATTAATAATTGACTTAATTTCAAAATATCTCCAAAAAACATTGGCGTAACAAGTATTAATTATTAATCAGCACATTATTAACTAATCTTTAGAAAAATAATCTCCCCCCTGATAAACCCCGCTTGATTCTTTAGCTAGCTGCATTAAAATGTCATTCGCCAAACTACTTGCGCCAAAGCGAAACCAATGGTTATTCAACCAAGCATTTCCAAGCGTTTCACGAACCATTACCAAATATTGTAACGCAACCTTCGCGGTAGAAATACCTCCAGCGGGCTTCATACCAATCATGATTCCTGTTTCATAATAATAATCGCGAATTGCTTCAAGCATCACGAGTGTAACGGGCTGCGTAGCCGCAGGTTGGATTTTTCCCGTAGACGTTTTTATAAAATCAGCTCCTGCCCTCATTGCAATTTCGCTTGCTCGCCGAACATTATCAAGTGTAGCCAACTCCCCTGTTTCCAAAATCACTTTAAGTCTTGCTGGTCCACATGCCGCTTTTATTTCTGAAATTTCATCAAACACAAAATTATAATTTCCACTTAAAAACTCTCCTCTGGAAATAACCATATCCACCTCATCGGCGCCACTTTCAACAGCAAATTTTGTATCAGCAATTTTTACTGCTAAAGTCGATTGTCCTGAAGGAAATGCAGTAGCAACTGACGCTACTTTCACACCCGAATTTCCTAATTCTTTTTTAGCAAGCTTTACAAAGGTGGGATAAACACATACTGCAGCAGCAGTTGGAACGCCAGGCATATCGACATGAAGATGCTGTGCTTTATAACAAAGTTGACGAACTTTCCCTTCTGTATCCTTTCCTTCAAGAGTTGTCAAATCAATCATACTGATTGCTATTTTCAAACCCTCAACCTTGGATTGCTTTTTTATACTTCTTGTGTTGAAGCGCGCAACCCTTTCCTCTACGCCAACTTGGTCGATGAGAGAGGACTTCATGAAATTATAATTACTTTTCAAGGTTTTCTAAAATAAAGTCAAATGTAAGAAAAGCAATCAACCTACAGTTAAATTAGCAATAAAAACAGAATCTGAAATTTGGTATAACCCCAAATTCTACATTATATTTGAATCCCTTAAAAAACAGACAGGGAACACATAACCTACACAGAAAATAGTAGTACTAATTTGTGGAATAGCATGTGAGACAAATTGTTGTTTTAAGGATAAATTACATGGCTTAGAAAAAAACCTATTGATTCTATTTATTTAAAATGAACAGCGAAAATATTTATTCCACCTTCGACCGACTACTACACAGAGAAGACCGTGAAAGATTGTTGGAACAAACCGCAAAAGTTTTTTGGCTAACTGGTCTTTCTGGAGCAGGAAAAACTACAATTGCAGTTGGACTACAACGTGCACTACATGCTCAAGGAAAACTAGCTTACGTTTTAGATGGCGATAATATTCGATTGGGGATCAGTTCAAATCTTGGTTTCTCAACAATTGATCGCTCCGAAAATATTAGAAGAGTGGCAGAAACAGCAAAATTATTTTTAGATGCTGGCATAATAACAATCTGCAGTTTCATTTCACCAACCAATGATTTGCGTTCAATTGCTAAAGCAATAATTGGGGAAAACGACTTCTTGGAAGTTTATATTAATGCTCCTATTGCCACCTGTAAAGAACGTGATGTGAAAGGGTTATACAGTAAAGCGGAGGCCGGTGAAATTAAAGATTTTACAGGAGTGACCGCCCTATTTGAAGCCCCAGCAAAACCAAATTTAGAAATAAAAACAAATTTACAAAATGAAGACGAAAGTGTTTTAGCATTTGCAAACTTTGCAAGTAGGCACATTAAAGTTCAATGATTTTTAGATTTAAAATGAAGAGCTACACCTTAAAACATTTACAGGAACTAGAGAGTGAATCAATATTTATTTTACGTGAGGTGGCAGCGCAATTTGAAAAACCCATTTTGCTTTTTTCAGGTGGAAAGGATTCTATTATAGTAAGCCACCTTGCAAAAAAAGCTTTCTTTCCTGCAAAAATACCTTTTCCATTAGTGCATATTGACACGGGGCATAATTTTCCTGAAACAATTGAGTATCGCGATTGGTGGGCAAAAGAACTTGGTGCAAAAATTATAGTGAGGTATGTTCAAGATTCTATTGACCAAGGAAAAGCCGTGGAGGAGAAGGGTATTAATGCAAGTAGAAATGTTTTACAAACGGTTACCTTACTCGACGCAATAGAAGAATTAAAAACAGATTGTGCAATTGGCGGAGCAAGGCGCGATGAAGAAAAAGCAAGATCGAAAGAACGGTTTTTTTCTCATCGAGATGAATTTGGACAATGGAACCCTAAAAATCAAAGGCCTGAATTATGGAATTTATTTAATGGGGGAAAAAAAATAGCTGAACATTTTCGAGTATTTCCAATTTCAAATTGGACAGAAATGGATGTGTGGCAATATATTTTGCAGGAAAATATTCCCTTACCCAAAATTTATTTTTCACATAAGAGAAAAGTTTTTCAACGCGATGGGCAATTTCTTGCGGACTTCGATTTCATGACCAAAAAACCGAGTGAAGTTGTAGCAGAAAAAACTATTCGCTTTCGTACCATTGGCGATATCACTTGCACAGGTGCTGTTGAGTCGACGGCTACTACATTGGAAGAAATTATTCAGGAAGTTGCAGCATCTCGCACAACGGAACGTGGAACTCGGGCGGATGACAAAAGGAGCGAGGCTGCAATGGAAGATCGGAAGAAAGCAGGGTATTTTTAATCGCATTTTGAAACGATTAAGAAGATAAAAAAATAAAATTAGAAATTAGAATGCCGGAAAATACAAGTCAAGCTACAGAAGGATATTTAGAAATGGATCTTCTTCGCTTTACCACAGCGGGAAGTGTTGATGATGGGAAAAGCACCTTGATCGGTAGATTGCTTTACGATAGTAAATCTATTTTTGAAGATCAGTATGAAGCAGTGAAAGCTTCAAGCGAACAACGAGGAGAAGAATACGTGAATCTTGCTTTGTTGACAGATGGTTTACGCGCTGAACGAGAGCAAGGAATTACAATTGACGTTGCTTACCGTTATTTTGCCACACCGAAAAGAAAATTCATTATTGCCGATACGCCTGGTCATATTCAATACACAAGGAACATGGTTACCGGCGCCTCTACAGCTAATTTAGCTATCGTTTTAGTTGATGCTCGAAAAGGTGTGATTGAACAAACTATGCGGCATACATTTATTGCTTCACTTCTGAAAATCCCACACATCATCGTTTGTATAAACAAAATGGACTTGGTAGAATACAAAGAAGATGTGTTTGAAAAAATAAAAAAAGATTTCAAAGGATTTGCATCAAAACTAGATTCAATTGACATCGATTTTATTCCTATTTCTGCATTACATGGAGATAACGTCGTTGACCGATCGGCAAATATGTCGTGGTACAATGGTTCTACA
Source organism: Flavobacteriales bacterium (assembly GCA_002737665.1). Classification (GTDB taxonomy): domain Bacteria; phylum Bacteroidota; class Bacteroidia; order Palsa-965; family Palsa-965. The sequence goes on from NSIF01000020.1 coordinate 33,080, forward strand.
TTATTATACCAACTTGAAAACATTCACATCGCGTCTGACTTGAATCATATTGATTGTAGATTCCCTGTTCAATATGTAATTCGTCCAATGAGTAAAGAACACCACGATTATCGCGGTTTTGCAGGAAGGGTGGCGGGTGGCATTTACCGTAAAGGGGATAAAATAGTTGTACTTCCGAGTGGCGCACATTCCAAAGTAAAATCAATTGACTATTTAGGAGAGGCCGTTAATGAAGCGTTTGCGCCTATGAGTGTTACGCTTACGCTCGAAGATGAAACTGACATTTCTCGTGGCGATATGATCGTGCGCGAAAATAATCAACCTCAAAATTCGCAGGAAATTGATTTAATGATTTGCTGGTTTACT